>NZ_JBMSED010000011.1:0-231126 GCF_049446195.1 Paracoccus sp. KR1-242 | reverse complement strand
CGGCGTCAAGATGGCGGGGCAGCGGCAGCTGCACCAGGATCCCGTGCACCGCCGGATCGGCATTCAGCGCCGCCACCTGCGCCATCAGAGCCTCTTGCGTGGTGTCGGCGGGCAGCTTGTGCTCCCACGAGTTCATCCCCGCCTCGCGCGTCTGGATGCCCTTGTTGCGAACATAAACCTCCGATGCCGGATCCTCGCCAACAAGCACAACCGCAAGACCGGGAACAATTCCCAAACCAGAAAGCTCGGCCACATGCGCGCCAACGCGCTTGCGGACTTCCGTCGCAAAGCCTTTTCCGTCGATCAGTTCCGCCGTCATACGCCTGCTCCTTCATGCATATGCCATGCGTCCGGGCCAGCCCGGCACGCCCTGCCAATGCCGATAGCCCAGCAAGGGGCCATATCAAAGTGCTGCTTTCATGTGACTTGCGCGGCCTGCGCATCCCTGTCCTGCCCCCGATTTGAAGTGTGGGCGGGCGACAGGACGGCCACAATGCGACGTCAGAATGCCGCTTTCTGGCGGATGGCGCGAATATCCCATCCCGGCGTCGTGAGGGACCAGAACGGCCTAGCCCGCGGCAGTCAGGACGGCCTCAAGCTCGGCCAAGGGCGGCGCGACCGGATTGCCCTTCATCGAGGAACTGGAAAGCGACGCCTCCGCCACCGCCCGATGGGAAGCGGGGTCCAGCCCTTGCGCCACAAGGCCCGGCAGGCCGCTGGCCTTGGCCCAATCGGCAAGCGCCCGCGGTCCCTTGGCCGCCGGAACGGAAAAGACCTCGCCCAGGATGCCGCAGACCTTGGCGATCCGCCCGCTGCCCGGCAGAAGCCGCCGGTTCATCTCAAGCACCGGGCCCAGCAGCGCACCGCAGATCGCGCCATGCGCGGCGGGCGTGACACCCCCGATCACCCCAGCCAGCCCGTGGACTGCGCCCAACCCGCCATTGGCCAGCGCGATGCCCCCGCAAAGGCTGGTCCAGGCCAGCCGGTCACGGGCATCCGCATCCTCGATCCGCATCAGCGTCACCAGTGCACGCAGACCAGTTTCGATCACCGGCAGCACCAGCGCATCGGTAAAGGGCGTGGCCCGTGCCGAGACATAGGGCTCGATCACCTGCGCCACCGCATCCAGCCCCGAGGCCAGCGTGACCGCGGCCGGACTGCCATCCGTCAGGGCCGGATCGACGATCGCAATCCGGGGCAGCATCCTCTCATCCCGGATCGAGACCTTGCGCCCGTGGTCGGGCAGGCCGATGACCGCATTCCGCGTCGCCTCGGCCCCGGTTCCGGCCGTGGTTGGCAGGGCGACATAGGGCAAGGGCGGGCGGGCCAGCGGCAACCCGCGGCCGACGACCTCCAGGTGGTCCATGATCCCGCCGGGCGCGGGCAGAAGCGCGGCCAGCGCCTTGCCGAGATCCAGCGTGGCCCCGCCGCCAAGTCCCGCAACCCAGTCCGCCCCAGCCCCGCGCGCCTGATCAAGCGCCGCTTCCAGCATCGGCAAGGTCGGCTCGGTGGGGCAGGCGATGGTCGCGACCTCGGCACCCTGATCTTGCAAGGACCGGACCAGCCATTCGGCACGCAGCGGATCCGCGCCGTGAACGACGATACCCCGCCCCCCGAACGCCCGGATCAGGGCCGGAGCCTTTTGCGCCTCGCCCCGGCCGAACATCACGCGGCCCGGAAGGGCGAAGCCAAAGGAATTCATGCAGCCTCCATCGTGGCCGCAACGGCCTTTTTCCAGCGGGCATACTTGGCCTGCCGCAGACTGTCATCCATCCTCGGTTCGAACCGGCGATCCAGCGCCCATTGGCTGGCGAACTGTTCGGGCCCGGGGCAGACCCCGGCCGCCAGCCCCGCCAGATAGGCCGCGCCAAGGGCAGTCGTCTCGGTCACGCGGGGCCGGTCCACCGGCGCACCAAGGATGTCCGCCAGAAACTGCATCGACCAGTCGCTGGCCGTCATGCCGCCATCGACGCGCAGCACCGCCTGCCCTGGGGTCGTCCAGTCCGCCCGCATGGCCTCAAGCAGGTCGCGGGTCTGATAGCCGACGCTTTCCAGCGCCGCGCGCGCAAACTCCGCTGGACCCGAGTTGCGCGTCAGCCCGAAGATCGCGCCCCGGCAATCCGGCCGCCAATAGGGTGCGCCAAGTCCGGTGAAGGCGGGGACCATCACCACCTCCTGCGTTTCGTCCGCCTTTTGCGCAAGCGGCTGGCTCTCGGACGCGGTGCGGATGATCTTCAACCCATCGCGCAGCCATTGAACGACCGCGCCCGCGATGAAGATCGACCCCTCCAACGCATAAGTCGTCTTCCCGTCCAGGCGATAGGCAATGGTCGTCAGCAACCGGTTGCGCGAGGGGACAAGATCCGAGCCCGTGTTCAGCAGGGCGAAGCAACCGGTGCCATAAGTGGACTTCATCATGCCGGGGCGGAAGCAGGCCTGCCCCACGGTCGCCGCCTGCTGGTCACCCGCGACGCCAAGGATCGGGATCTCGCGTCCGAACAGATCGGCGCGCGTCACCCCGAAATCCCCGGCGCAATCGCGCACCTCGGGCAGAAGCTGCATGGGAATGTCCAGAAGGCCGCAGATCTCCGCGTCCCAGCGATTTTCGGCGATGTTGTAAAGCAGGGTGCGCGCGGCATTGGTCGCGTCGGTCACGTGGACCTGCCCTCCGGTCAGATTCCAGATCAGCCAGCTGTCCACGGTGCCGAAGGCCAGCTCGCCCGCCTTGGCCCGCGCCCGCGCGCCCTCGACATGATCCAGAAGCCAGGCCAGCTTGGTGCCCGAGAAATAGGGATCAAGCAGCAATCCCGTCCGGGCCGAGATCATCGGCTCATGCCCCGCGGCCTTCAGCCTTTCGCACAGATCGGCGGTCCGGCGGTCCTGCCAGACGATGGCATTGTGCAGCGGTCGTCCCGTCTTGCGATCCCACAGCAGCGTCGTTTCGCGCTGGTTCGTGATCCCGATCGCGGCAATGTCCCTTGCACCTATTCCCGCCCGCTCGATCGCGGCGCGCGCGGTGGCGGCGACTGTCGCCCACAGGTCTGAGGGGTCATGCTCGACCCAGCCCGAGGCCGGGAAATGCTGGCGAAACTCTTCTTGCGCCATCGACACGACGTTGAGCGAGCCGTCAAAAAGGATGGCGCGGGACGAAGTCGTCCCCTGATCGATCGCAAGAATATGGGTCATCGTCCGTCCGAACATGCTGGGACCCCACGGACGAAAACCGATGCGCCGCCCGCCGGGACATGGAAAAAGGGGGCAAGGCCGACCGCCCCGCCCCCCGTTCGTCTTACTGCCAGGACTTGATCAGCTCGTCATACGAGATCGTCTCGCCCTTGGGCTTTTCATTTTCGATCTTGGCGACGGGGGAACCTTCGGCATCAAGCCATTCCTGCGGGTCCTTCTCCTCGTTCAGCTTCGGACCAAGGTCGCCCTGAACGCCAGCACGCTCAAGCCGCTCCAGAACCTTTTCCTGTTCCGCGCAAAGCGCATCCAGCGCCTCCTGCGGGGTCTTGGCCCCCGACATGGCGTCGCCGATATTCTGCCACCACAACTGCGCCAGCTTCGGATAGTCCGGGATGTTGGTGCCGGTCGGCGACCATTGCACGCGGGCGGGCGAGCGATAGAACTCGACCAGCCCCCCCAGCTTCGGCGCGCGTTCCGTGAAGGACTTGTCGTGGATGGTCGAGTCGCGAATGAAGGTCAGCCCGACATGGGATTTCTTCACGTCCACGGTCTTCGAGGTGACGAACTGCGCGTAAAGCCAGGCCGCCTGGGCATGATCGACCGGTGTCGATTTCATCAGCGTCCAGCTGCCCACGTCCTGATAGCCGATCTTGGTGCCCTCGCTCCAATAGGCGCCGTGCGGGCTGGGGGCCATGCGCCATTTCGGCGTACCGTCCGCATTCACGACCGGCGTACCCTCCTTGACCATGTCGGCGGTGAAGGCCGTGTACCAGAACATCTGCTGGGCAATGTCGCCGCGCGCCGGAACGGGCCCCGCCTCGCTGAAGGTCATGCCTTGGGCTTCGGGCGGCGTGTACTTCTGCAGCCACTCGATCGCCTTGGTCACGGCATAGACCGCCGCCGCGTCGTTCGTCGCCCCGCCACGCGCCACGCAGGAACCGACCGGACGGCTGTTTTCGTCGACGCGGATGCCCCATTCGTCGACGGGCAATCCGTTCGGTTCGCCCTTGTCGCCCATGCCGGCCATGGACATCCAGGCATCGGTATACCGCCAGCCAAGGCTGGGGTCCTTCTTGCCATAGTCCATGTTGCCCCAGGCCTTCGCCGGGCCACCTTCGATATAGGACATGTCGCGGCCGGTGAAGAATTCGGCGATGTCCTCATAGGCGGACCAGTTCACCGGAACGCCCAGATCATAGCCATACTTGGCCTTGAAATCGTCCTTGGTCTTCTGATCGTTGAACCAGTCATAGCGGAACCAGTAGAGGTTCGCGAACTGCTGGTCGGGCAGCTGATACAGCTCTCCATCCGGGGCGGTGGTGAACTTCAACCCGATGAAATCGGGCAGGTCCAGCGTCGGGCTTGTGAAATCCTTGCCCTCTTCAGCCATCCACTTGGTCAGATCGCGCGCCTGCTGATAGCGCCAGTGGGTGCCGATCAGATCCGAGTCGTTGACATAGCCGTCATAAATGTTCTCGCCGGTCTGCATCTGGGTTTGCAGCTTCTCGACGACGTCACCTTCGCCGATCAGGTCATGCGTGACCTTGATCCCGGTGATCGCGGTGAAGGCCGGGGCCAGCACCTTGGATTCGTATTCATGGGTGGTGATGGTTTCCGACACCACCTTGATCTCCATCCCCGCCAGCGGCTTCGCGGCGTCGATGAACCATTGCATTTCCTTTTCCTGGTCGGCGCGCGACAGGCTGGACAGGTCGCCGATCTCGGCATCCAGGAATTTCTTCGCGGCCTCCATATCGGCCCAGGCGGGGCTTCCCCCCACGACCATCAGCGCAAGCGCGATTGCCGTGGTCGTCTTGGTCGGTCTCATGTTTTTCCTCCCTGATGAGACGTCCTTTGGTGATTTCCGCACCCGGCTACCCCTCCGGGATGCGGCAGTTCAGACCCAGCGAAAGACCGCTGCGGCGTAGACAAGACTCAGACCCAGCCCCCACCACACCGGCGGCCCGGCAAAGAACAGCCAGCCAAGGCAGATGAAGGCCGAGCCGAGCAACGTGATGAACAGGCGGTCCCCGCGCGTCGTCTCGATCCGCAGCACGCCCCGGCGCGGGGTTTCGGGGAAGCGGATGGCAAGAATGGTGAACAGGACCAGCAGTGCCGCGATCAACCAGAAGAACAGTGCGACGGGAAAGGTCCAGGCCATCCAGCCGCCGGGGATCATCGGCGCGGTCCAGGCCTTGGTCCCGTCCTTGACCGGCGTGGCCCAGATCAGGAAGGCAAGCACCACGGCCAGAACACCCGTGGCCCCCAGATAGATCGCGGGCCAGTTGCCACGCCGATGCACGGGAATTGCGGCTTCAGCCATCACACCCTCCCCAGGGCGAAGCCCTTGGCGATGTAGTTGCGGACGAACCAGATCACCAGCGCGCCCGGCACCAGCGTCAGCACCCCCGCCGCCGCCAGCACCCCCCAGTCCATGCCCGAGGCAGAAACAGTGCGCGTCATGGTGGCGGCGATCGGTTTTGCGTTCACGCTGGTCAGCGTGCGGGACAAAAGCAGCTCCACCCACGAGAACATGAAGCAGAAGAAGGCCGCCACCCCGATGCCGCTGGCGATCAGCGGCATGAAGATGCGGATGAAGAAGCGCGGGAAGGAATATCCGTCGATATAGGCCGTCTCGTCGATCTCTTTCGGGACGCCGCGCATGAAACCTTCAAGGATCCAGACCGCCAAGGGCACGTTGAACAGGCAATGCGCCAGCGCCACCGCGATATGCGTGTCGAAAAGCCCGATCGAGCTGTAAAGCTGGAAGAAGGGCAGCGCAAAGACCGCGGGCGGCGCCATCCTGTTCGTCAGCAGCCAGAAGAACAGGTGCTTGTCCCCGATGAAACTGTAGCGACTGAAGGCATAGGCCGCGGGCAGCGCCACCGAGACCGAGATCACGGTGTTCATCACCACATAGATGATCGAGTTCACATAGCCCATGTACCAGCTGGGATCGGTCAGGATGACGCGATAGTTGCGGAATGTCAGGTTCTGCGGAAACAGCGAGAAGGCGCCCGTGATCTCGGTATTGGTCTTCAGGCTCATGTTCACGAGCCAATAGATCGGGATCATCAGGAACAGCAGGTAAAGCGTCATGACGATCCCGGACGAGCGCGACTTCATTGCCCCGCCTCCGATTTGTCCAGGTTGGTCATGACCGTGTAGAAGACCCAGCTGACCAGCAGGATTACCAGGAAATACATCAGGCTGAAGGCGGCGGCCGGGCCAAGGTCAAACTGCCCGACTGCCATCTTCACCAGGTCGATGGACAGGAAGGTGGTCGAGTTTCCGGGTCCGCCCCCGGTCACGACGAAGGGCTCGGTATAGATCATGAAGCTGTCCATGAAGCGCAGCAGGACCGCGATCAGCAGCACCCCCTTCATCTTCGGCAGCTCGATGAAGCGGAACACGGCCCAGCGGCTGGCCTGGTCGATCTTGGCCGCCTGGTAATAGGCCTGTGGGATGGACTGCAGCCCGGCATAGCACAACAAGGCGACAAGACTGGTCCAGTGCCAGACATCCATGACGATCACTGTGACCCAGGCATCGATCGGATCGTTGGTATAGTTGTAGTCGATCCCCATCGCCGCCAGCGTGTGACCAAGCAGCCCGATGTCCTGGCGACCGAAGATCTGCCAGATCGTGCCGACGACGTTGAACGGGATCAGCAGCGGCAGCGCCATCACCACCAGCACTAGGCTGGACCAAAATCCCTTCTTGGGCATGTTCAGCGCCACGAAGATGCCCAGCGGCACCTCGATCGCCAGGATGATCGCCGAGAACAGCGCCTGCCGCCCCAATGCGCCATGCAGGCGGTCGGAGTGGATCATCTCGTCGAACCATTCGAGACCCGCCCAGAAGAAGGCGTTGTTCCCGAAAGTGTCGTTGAAGGCATAGTTCACGACCGTCATCAAAGGAATGACAGCCGAAAAGGCGACCAGCACCAGGACCGGCAGCACCAGGAACCAAGCCTTGTTGTTCTGGACTTTCTGCATCAGGCGGCCCTTTCGACGAGCTTCGGCTGGACGCGCCAGTCATCCACATAGACCCCGACCTTGCCGGGCTGGAACCCGACCCGCACCGGATCCGCGGGCAACGCCTGCCCCTCGGGAAGCAGAATATTGAGATCATGGCCCGACAATACGGCGCGCAGGATGCGGTGGCGTCCGACGTCCTCGACCCGGCGGATGGAGACGGTCAAACCCTCGGCCCCGGACAATCGGACATGTTCCGGCCGGATGCCGATGCGGGTTTGCCCCGACTGCTGGCCATAATCCGCGCCCAGATCCACCGTTTCGCCCTTGGGCAGAATGGCGCGGTTTCCCTCGATCCGGGCATCCAGGAAGTTCATGCCCGGCGAACCGATGAAATAGCCGACGAAACTGTGCGCGGGTCTTTCGAACAGCTCTTCGGGCGTCCCGATCTGGACGACCCGGCCGTCATACATGACGACCACCTTGTCGGCGAAGGTCAGCGCCTCGGTCTGGTCGTGGGTGACATAGATCATGGTATGCGCGAACTGGCGGTGAAGCTGCTTCAGCTGGCTGCGCAATTCCCACTTCATATGCGGGTCGATGACGGTCAGCGGCTCGTCGAACAGGATCGCGTTCACATCCTCGCGCACCATGCCGCGGCCCAGGCTGATCTTCTGCTTGGCATCGGCCGTCAGGCCCTGCGCCTTGCGCGACAACATCGCCTCCATCCCGATCATCCGGGCGATGTCCTGCACGCGGCTGGCGATATAGGCGGCGTCGCGCCCCCGGTTCCGCAGTGGAAAGGCCAGGTTTTCGCGCACGGTCATGGTGTCGTAGACCACCGGGAACTGGAACACCTGCGCGATATTGCGCTGGGTCGTCGGTGCGTCCGTCACGTCCCGGTCCCCGAACAGGATCCGGCCCTGACTGGGGCGCAGCAGGCCCGAAATGATGTTCAAAAGCGTCGTCTTGCCACAACCGGACGAACCGAGCAGCGCATAGGCGCCGCCATCCTGCCAGACGTGGTTCATTTCCTTCAGTGCGTAGTCCGCATCCGATTTCGGATGCGCGCTATAGCTGTGGGCCAGGTTCTGCAGCGTGATCTGGGCCATGTTTCCCCCCTTCCCTCAGGCTGCACGGGCATAGGCGGCGGGCGCAACAAGGCTGCCATCCGCGTCGAACAGATAGACATGGCGCGGATCCAGCCACAGCGAGATCTGCCGCCCCGGCTCGATATCATGGATGCCGTCGACAAGGCCGACCCAGCGATCGTCGCCATGCCCGACATGGATGAAGCTTTGCGCGCCGGTGATCTCGGTGACGATGACGGGGCAGCGAAATTCCAGTGCGTCGGCGCCGGGCCGTTCGGTGCACAGGTGGTTGGCGCGGAACCCCGCCAGATATTGACCGTCCGGCACGGCAAAGGCGCCCTCAGCCGGGGCGATGACGCCCGGCCCGATGTCGAGGCTGGGACCGCGCTTGATGCAGGGGGCAAAGTTCATCGGCGGGTCGCTGAACACGCGGGCGGTGACGGCGTCCACCGGCTCGCGATAGACGCGGGGGGTGGGGCCGAACTGCGTCACGCGCCCTTCCCACATGGTTGCGGTGTTTCCGCCCAGCAGCAGGGCCTCTTCGGGTTCGGTCGTGGCATAGACGAAGATCGCGCCTGAGGCCTCGAAGATGCGGGGGATTTCGACGCGCAGCTCTTCGCGCAACTTGTAGTCGAGGTTCGCCAGCGGCTCGTCCAGCAAGACCAGTCCCGCCCCCTTGACCAGCGCACGCGCCAAGGCACAGCGCTGCTGCTGTCCCCCCGACAGCTCCAGCGGTTTACGGGCCAGCATCGGCGTCAGGTGCAGCATCTCGGCGGTCTCGCGCACCTTGCGGTCGATTTCCGCACGCGGTCGCCGCAGGATGCGCAGGGGCGAGGCGATGTTTTCGTAGACCGTCAGGCCGGGATAGTTGATGAACTGCTGATAGACCATCGCGACACCGCGATCCTGCACGCGACGGCCGGTGACATCAGCCCCATTCCACAGGACACGCCCGGTCGTCGGCTGGTCCAGCCCCGCCATCAGCCGCATCAGCGTCGTCTTGCCCGACAGCGTCGGACCCAGCAGGACGTTCATCGAGCCATTCTGCAATGTCAGGCTGGTGGGATGGATATGCACCCTCCCCTCGACCATCCGCGACACCGATTGCAGTTCCAGCGTCATTCCCGCTCCCTCATTCGGCCGCGTCGGCCGCTTGCCCGGCAAGCCACTCGCCCAGGTCGGCGGCCTGCGCGCGCGTCATCTTCAGTCCAAGCTTGGTTCGGCGCCAAAGGATATCTTCGGCGCTTTGGGCGTATTCGCGGGTCAGGAACCAGCGCACCTCGGCCTCGGTCAGACCGGCGCCAAAATCGTGTCCCAGATCGGCACGCGCGCGCGCGTTGCCCAGGATATCGAAAACTTCGGTGCCGTGGGTGCGTTGCAGGCGCTGCACCTCGGCCGGCGAAAGGAACGGATAGGCCTGCGCGATCCGCGCGCGCAGCGCCTCGACCCCGTCGACCGGGAAATCCCCGCCGGGCAGTGGCACCCGGGCGGTCCAGGCCGCGCCCGCCTGCGGGAAATGCGAGGCAAGTTTGGCCAGCGCATTTTCCGCCAGCCGCCGATAGGTGGTGATCTTGCCGCCAAAGACATTCAGCAGCGGCGGTCCGTCCGCATTCACGCTGAGCACATAGTCGCGGGTCGCTGCCGTCGCCGACTTCGCACCGTCATTGTAAAGCGGGCGCACCCCGGAATAGGTCCAGACCACCTGCTCTGCCCGGATCGGCAGCGCGAAATAGCGGCTGGCGAAGTCGCAAAGATAATCGCGTTCCTCATCCGTGCAGCGCGCCTCTCCGGGTGGGCCCCGGTGGTCCATGTCGGTCGTCCCGATCAGGGTAAAGTCCTGCTCATAGGGGATGGCGAAGATGATCCGCCCGTCCGTGCCCTGGAAGAAATAGCAGCGGTCGTGGTCATAGAGCCGCGGGACGACGATATGGCTGCCGCGAACCAGCCGCACGCCTTCGGTCGTCGGGATATGGGTGACATTCCGGATCACGTCCTCGACCCAGGGGCCGCCCGCATTGACCAGGGCGCGGGCCAGATGCAGGCGCTGCCCCTCCGGCCCCTCGGTCGTGATCCGCCACAGATTCCCCGCGCGCTCCGCATGGGTGACGCGGTGGCGGGTCAGGATGGTGGCCCCGCGCGCCTCGGCATCGCGGGCGTTCAGGACAACCAGCCGCGCATCCTGCACCCAGCAGTCGGAATATTCCCAGCCGAGACTGAATCCCGGCTTCAGCGGGCGTCCGGCAGGATCGACGGCCAGATCCAGCTTGCGGGTTCCCGGCAGGACACGCCGACCGCCCAGGTTATCGTAAAGAAACAGCCCCAGCCGGATCAGCCAGGCCGGACGCCGCCCGCGCATCCAGGGCATGGCGACGCCCAGCAACCGAGAGGTGGGGGTGTCGCTTTCAAAGCGCATGTCCGGGGAATAGGCCAGCACGAAACGCATCGGCCAGCTGATATGGGGCATCGCGGCCAGCAGCGTCTCGCGCTCTTCCAGCGCCTCGCGCACCAGGCGGAATTCGAAGAACTCCAGATAGCGCAGGCCGCCGTGGAACAGCTTGGTCGAGGCCGAGGACGTCGCCTGTGCCAGATCGCCCATTTCAGCCAGTGTCACGGACAGGCCACGACCCGCCGCATCGCGTGCGATTCCGCAGCCATTGATGCCGCCGCCCAGGATGAAAAGGTCTTGAACCGGCCCTTCCTGCATCGCCCCTGACTCCTCCACGAAGCCTCCCAACCCCGCGCCTGAAGGCTGCACCCCTGCTCACGGTTCCGTCAACAGATATTTTCGTTTGTCTTGCGAATCGGAAGAATCCGAACATTCTCACCGGGAGAATTCTTTTTCATGACAGCAAGCGGAAGGCTTGCGCACATTCGCGAAGGGCGTAGATTCGCTTCGCTATCCATGACTGGGGAGAGGCATGGCATTGAGCATCCGACAGGCGGAAATCCTGGAACTGGCCCGCGCCGAAGGCCGGGTTCTGGTCGATGAACTGGCCCAGCGCTTCGACGTGACGCTGCAGACGATCCGTCGCGATCTGGGCGAAATGGCCGAAGCGGGCGTTCTGGAGCGCGTCCATGGCGGCGCCGTGCCGCGTGCCGGAACCGTCAATCTGGGCTATGAGGCGCGCCGGCGCATGAATGCCGACGCCAAGGCCGCCATCGCCGCGGCCTGCGCGGCCCAGATCCCGGACAATTGCAGCCTGATCCTGAACCTTGGCACCACGACCGAGGCCGTGGCCCGCGCCTTGCTGCACCATTCGAACATCACCGTTGTCACCAACAACATGAATGTCGCGAACATCCTGCTTGAGAATCCGGGATGCGAGATCATGGTCGCTGGCGGCGCGCTGCGCCGGTCGGACGGCGGCCTGGTGGGCGAACTGACGACCCAGTTCTTCGAGCAATTCAAGGTGGATTACGCGGTGGTCGGCACCTCGGCGCTGGACCATGACGGCGACATGCTGGATTTCGATCTGGCCGAGGTTCGCGTCAGCCGCGCAATCCTGCGACAGGCCCGCAAGTCGTTTCTTGTCACCGACCATTCCAAGCTGGGCCGGACCGCACCCGCGCGCATCGCCAGTCTGGCCGAAATCGACACGATCTTTACCGACCAGCCCCTTCCACCCGAACTTGCCGACCGTTGCGCCGAATGGCGCACCGATCTGCGGCTATGTCCGGCCACCGCCGAGGGCTAAGGATCGCGGGCAAGGCACGCGACAACGTCAGCGCAGCCCCAGCATCGACAGGATGAACAGCACCACGACCACAAGGCCGACAAGGTAGATGATGGAATTCATTTTTAAATCTCCTGTTTCCTGTGTCCCTGCAAGTTCGAGATCAACGAAATGCCCCCGCCAAGGGTTTCCGCGACCCCGAACTATTTTGGGCCGCAGCCCCGCCAACCCGGCCGCACCAACCCGGCCGCAGTCGGGCGCGCCTGCGGTCGCCAAAGCGGGGCTGGTCAGGGCAGGGGAATGAATTCGTGATTGTCGCCGCGCGGCAGGTTGAACAGCCCCTGCCCCCAGCGGGCCTCGCGCCATTCCTCTTTCGCCTGTTCGATCCGCTCCTGTGACGAGGCGACGAAATTCCACCAGATATAGCGTGGGCCGTTCAGGGTCTCGCCGCCCAAGGCCATGATGCGCGCACCCTGTGCGCCCGCCGCGACCGTGATCTTGTCGCCGGGGCGAAAGACCATCATCCGCCCGGCCGGGAATTCCTGCCCCGAAATCAGGATCGAGCCCTGCGTCACATAGATCCCCCGATCCTCATGATCCTCGGGCAGGGGAAACAGCGCACCGGGATCCAGCGTGATGTCGAGGTAAAAGGCGTCTGAATACAGGGTCGCGGGGGCCCGTTCACCATAGGCCCGACCCAGGATCAGGCGGGCATGGATGCCGCTGTCCTCGAATTCAGGCAGGCTTTTCTTTTCGTGATGCTCGAACAGCGGGGCCATGTCCTCATGCGTTTCGGGCAGCGCGATCCAGGTCTGGATGCCGAACAGGGAATGCGGACCCTTGCGCCCCTCCTCGCTGGTGCGTTCGGAATGGGTCACGCCTTTGCCCGCGACCATCCAGTTCACCTCTCCCGGCAGGACGACCTTGTCGGCGCCGGTGCTGTCGCGGTGGTGGAAATCGCCACGGTAAAGATAGGTGACGGTCCCCAGCCCGATATGCGGATGCGGACGGATGTCGACGCCCTGCCCGGTCAGGAACTCGGCCGGCCCGGCCTGGTCGAAGAAGATGAACGGCCCGACCATCTGGCGCTTGGGCGCAGGCAGGGCGCGCATGACCTCGAAGCTGCCAAGGTCGCGCGCTCGGGGCACGATCAGGGTTTCGATGCTTTCCAGCGCGACGTCATCGGGGCATCCGGGTTCAAGCGCGGGATTCCAGCTCATCCGAGTCTCCTTTCGAGATGCGGGTTTCAAGCAGCCTTAAAGATGCTAGAGCGGTTCCCGATTCTGGAAAACCGTCTCGTGAGGACGCCGACAATGCAACCCGGCTCGGGTATCGAGATCCAAGGCCTTCATCTTGCCATCGGACCCCGCCCGATCATCCAGGGAATCGATCTGCGGCTGGATGCGCCGCGTATCGGCATCATCGGTCGGAACGGATCTGGCAAAAGCACGCTGGCGCGCCTGCTGGCCGGGCTGATCGAACCGACGCAGGGCCGCGTGCTGATCGAAGGCACGGATGTCGGCAAGGACCGCAAGGCGGCGATCGCGACCGTCGGCATCCTGTTCCAGAACCCCGAACACCAGATCATCTTTCCCACAGTCGCCGAGGAGATCGGCTTTGGCCTGCGCCAGATGGGCCGCAGCAAGGCAGAGGCGCGCGACGCGACCCGGGCCGTTCTGGACCGCTTCGACCGTGCGCATTGGCTGGACGCCACGACCGAGGCACTGTCGCAGGGCCAGAAACATCTGCTTTGCATGATGGCGGTAATGGCGATGGGGCCGCGCTGGCTGATCCTGGACGAACCCTTTGCAGGGTTGGACATCCCGACCCGGATGCAGCTTGCGCGTCATCTGGACCGTTGCGGTGCACGACTTCTGCACATCTCGCACGATTCGCGCGATCTGGCGGGATATGACCATGTCTGCTGGCTGGATGAGGGCCGCATCGTCGAGGCAGGGGATGCCACCGTCTTGCAGCGGTTCGAGATGGAGATGACCCGCGAGGGGGCCGAGAATGATCTCGCTGACCTCGCCGGTTAGAACGCGGGCACATGGCTGGCCCGTCGGGGCCAAGCTGGCCGGGCTGGCGGTGGCGACGACCTTGCTGTTCCTGCTGAAGGGCCCTTTGGCGCAGGGACTGGCATTGGTGGCGGTGCTGGCAATCTATAGCCTGCCGGGGCGCGACTTCATGGTCCACGGCCTGCGGCAGTTGCGTGTGCTGTGGCCATTTGTCGTCCTGCTTCTGGCGTGGCATGCAGTGACCGGAGGATGGGTGCAGGGATGGACCATCGCGCTGCGCATGGTCTCCACGGTGGCGATGGCGAATCTGGTGACGATGACGACCAGCCTGTCGGACTTGTCGGACCTGCTGCACCGGCTGCTGCGCCCGCTGCGCCGGCTTGGCCTGCCCGTGGGACTGATCGAGGCGGGCATTCCCCTTGTCATCCGCTTCACCCCAACGCTGATCGCCAAGGGGCGCTTGCTGCTGGATGCCTGGCGCGCGCGCTCGCCCCGGCGGGCGAACTGGCATATCGTCCTGCCGATGGCGCTGTTGGCGCTGGACGATGCCGACCACCTGGCCGAGGCGCTGCGCGCGCGGGGCGGCCTGAACCCGAATGACGAGGACTGAGCACATGGAACGAAACGTGGCGCAGATCGCGCTGTTCGCCGCCCTGATCGCCGCATTGGGGGCCATTCCCCAGATCACCCTGGCCTTCGGCATCCCGATTACCGCGCAAAGCATGGGCGTCATGCTGGCGGGGGCGGTACTGGGGGCCAAACGCGGCTTCTTGTCGATGCTGCTGTTTCTGCTGCTGGTGGCCATCGGGCTGCCGCTGCTGGCAGGGGGGCGCGGCGGCCTTGGCGCTTTCGTCGCGCCGACCTCGGGCTTCCTGATCGCGTTCCCATTCGGCGCCTTCGTCACCGGACTGTTCGTCGAGAAGGTGCGCCTGCGCCCGATCGGCCTGCGCGCGGGAATTGGCGCGGCGCTTGGCGGCATCGTGGTGCTTTACGCCCTGGGTATCCTTGGCATGTCGATCGGGCTGGGCAAATCGATCCCCGAATGCGCAAAGCTGGTCATGGCCTTCCTGCCAGGCGATGTGCTGAAGGCGGGCGTCACCGGGATGCTTGTTGCGGCCCTGGCAAAGGCCCGGCCGCAATCCGTCGCGTGGAGCGTGCGCGCCTGACCCCTGCCGGGACGGACCGCAGCTTCAGGTCACCGCGCCGCGGACCGCAAAGCGCGGCTCGCGCCACAGCCCCGATTCCAGCACATCGGCCAGCACCTGCACGGCGCGCGCCACATCGGCATGGCTCAGATACAGAGGGGTGAAGCCGAAGCGCAGCGTATGGGGCGCGCGGAAATCACCGATCACGCCGCGCTCGATCAGCGCCTGGACGATCTCATAGGCGTGCTCATGGCCAAACGCGACCTGGCTGCCGCGACGCGCGGGATCGCGCGGGCTTTCAAGGACCAGACCATGACCCGTGCATTTCTCTTCGACCAGCTGGATGAAAAGCTCGGTCAGCGCGATGCTCTTGGCGCGAAGCTGACCCATGTCGACATCGTCCCAGACCGAAAGCGCGCCTTTCAAGGCCCGCAATGACAGGACCGGTTGCGTGCCGCATTGAAAGCGGCGAATGCCGGGATCGCCCTGATAGCCGGTCTCGAAGGCAAAGGGACGGGCGTGGCCCCACCACCCGCTCAACGGTTGCTGCGCCTTGGCCAGATGACGCGACGCGACATAGATGAAGGCAGGAGAGCCGGGACCTCCATTCAGGTATTTATAGGTGCAGCCGACCGCGAAATCGGCTTTCGCTTCATCCAGCGTGATGGGCAGTGCCCCCGCCGAATGGCAAAGATCCCAGACCGCCAGCGCGCCGACGCCGTGGATGGCGCGCGTCAGTTCCGCCATGTCGCGCAGCGCCCCGGTCTTGTAGTTCACATGATTGACCAGGACCGCAGCAACATCGTCGTCCAGCAGATCCTCGATCCGGTCGGCATCGCGCCCCTCAAGCCGCATCGTCACGCCCGGCAGGGTCGAGATCACGCCCTCGGCAATGTAAAGATCGGTCGGAAAGCTGCCCGCCTCGGCCACGATCACCTTGCGACCGGGCCGCAGGCCGATCGCCGCATGCAGGGCCTTGTATATGTTGATCGAGGTCGTGTCGGAAACCACGACCTGTCCCTGCGCGGCCCCGACCAGGCGGCCGATCGCGTCGCCCAGCTCGACCGGAAGGTCGAACCAGCCGGCGGTGTTCCAGCTGCGGATCAGGCCCTGCGACCATTCTTCGCGCGCGCCGATGCGCAACGCATCCAGCGCGGCGGCGCTGGCCACGCCCAACGAGTTCCCGTCCAGATAGACCTCGCCCTCGGCCAGCAGGAAACCTTGCCGAAGCCGGGCCAGCGGGTCGCTGGCATCCATCCGGGCAATGTCTTCGGGGCTGGGCGCTGTGGTCATGGCAAATCCTCCTGGCTGAACCGGGGACTGCCATATCAGCCCTTGAGGCGGCTTGCGATGCCCGAACGCCTTAGCCGAGCAGGGTGAAGCTGTCCGTCTCCGGCAGGTATTCCAGCAGCGTGCCTTCGCCGATGTCATGGACGACGCCATGCAGCGTCAACGAGCCCGCCTCGACATTTTCCCGGATGAAGGGGAAGGTCATCAGGTTCTCCAGCGAGATCAGCACCGCCTGCTGTTCCAGCGCGGCGATCTGCTGGTCGTCGGGCAGATGGGCGATGCGCTCGTATCCGGGACGCAGAATGTCCATCCAGCGGCCGACGAAGCTGGATTTCTCTTCCAGTTCGGGCGCGTTGCCGTGGCACATCGCGTGGCAGCCGACGACGCCGCCGCAATTCGTGTGCCCCACGACCACGAGATGCGCGATCTTGAGGGCGTTTACCGCATATTCGATCGCAGCCGAGGTGCCGTGCTGCTGTCCGTCCGGCAGATAGGGCGGCACGAGATTCGCGATGTTCCTGTGGATGAAAAACTCACCCGTGTCGGCGCCGAAGATCGAGGTCACATGCACGCGAGAGTCACAGCAGGCGATGACCATCGCGCGCGGATGCTGGCCAACTTCGGCAAGGCGACGGTACCAGCTGCGATTCTCGCCGAAGGTCGTCGCGCGCCAGCCCTGATAGCGCTGGACTAGATACGGGGGCAGCGGACGCGCCTGTTTCATCATATCCTCATCTGGCTGTTTGGCGACTTGATACCCCCGGAACCGATAAAGTTCGAGGGGTTTAGCGACACCCCCTCAACCATTTCTTGAGAGATGGCTGCGAAAGCTGTGTTTCGCGACTTATCGAGTAGGGTGGGATACATGGCGGGAATTGCAAGGCTGGCGGTCGAAGAGCAGTCGACGATCGACCGGCAAAGGCTGAACCAGATGGTCGAAGCCCTGGGCGAGGCCTCGGCTGCGCGCATCATCTCGGCCGCGCTGGAGCAGCTTCGACTGGCGCTGAACCGGACCGAGGCCGCGATTGCGCGCGGCGATCTGGTCGCGGTCGCCTGCGACGCCGACCGTATCTCGCGGTTGGCATGGCAACTGGGGCTGGTTTCGATGGCAGCGGTCGCCATCGACGTCGGCACCTGCGCCGAGCGGCGCGATGCTGGCGGTCTGGCAGCGACCTCGGCCCGGCTGCGCCGGATCGGCGACAGTTCCCTGACGCGGATATGTGACCGCCCCGATCCCGCCGCCGGGTAAGCGGGGCTTGCGGTCGTCACCCCGCGCGCTAGGTTGACGGCAAGACCAAGAAAAGGCCCGTGCCATGACACCTCTTCCCGAATTTGCAGCCCCCTTCTCTGCCAGCCTGCCGCTTTGGCTGGTCCGGCCGGGTGCCGACGGCCCCGCCCTGCCCGAAGGTCTGGCCGCGTCCGACCGCACCTGGGCGCTGGCGCAGGGCTTTGCCGGAACGGCGGGCCAGCTTTGCCTGCTGCCGGGTGAGGGCGGTGTCATCGCCGGGGCGCTTTTCGGCATCGGCCCGCAGGCCGATCCCGCTAGCCGCCCCGCCCGCGAACGCTATTCCCTTGCCAAGGCGGCCGAGACGCTGCCCGAAGGCGACTGGCACCTGGCCAACGCGCCCGAGGGGTTCGACCCGCAGCTTGGCGCGCTTGGCTGGCTTTTCGCGCAATACCGCTTCACTCGCTACAAGCAGGGCAAGACCCCGGCCGCACGACTGGTCTGCCCCGAGGGCGTGGATGCGGATCGCGTGGTGGCCCTGGCCGCGGGCGAATATCTGGCGCGCGACCTGATCAATACGCCCGCATCCGACATGGGTCCGGCGGATCTGGAACAGGCGGCGCGTGCGCTGGCCGCACGCCACGGTGCCCGCATCTCGGTGATCGAGGGGCAGGATCTGCTGGCCCAGAACTTCCCGATGATCCATGCGGTCGGCCGCGCCGGGGCGCAGGCCCCGCGCCTGATCGACCTGCGCTTTCCCGGCGAAGGGCCCATGCTGACCCTGGTCGGCAAGGGCGTCTGCTTCGATACGGGCGGGCTGGACATCAAGCCGCCGTCCTCGATGGGGCTGATGAAAAAGGACATGGGCGGGGCCGCGAACGTGCTGGGCCTGGCCGAGACCCTGGCCCGACTGGGCCTGACTGCGGGAATGCGCCTGCGGGTGCTGATCCCGGCGGTCGAGAACTCGATCGCGGGCAATGCCTTCCGCCCCGGCGACATCCTGACCAGCCGCAAGGGCCTGACCGTCGAGATCAACAATACCGATGCCGAAGGCCGTCTTGTTCTGGCCGATGCCCTCGCCCTCGCGGCCGAGGAAAAGCCCGCCGTCCTGATCTCGATGGCGACATTGACCGGGGCCGCAAGGGTGGCGCTTGGGCCGGACCTGCCGCCCTTTTTCTGCGACGATGACGGCACCGCGACGGCAGTCCAGCGGGCCGGGCGCGACAATGCCGACCCGATCTGGCGCATGCCGTTCTGGGAGCCTTACGAATCCATGATCGAGCCGGTCATCGCGGATCTGGACAACGCGCCGGGTGGCGGCTTCGCGGGCGCGATTACCGCCGCCCTGTTCCTGCGCCGCTTTGCGGGCGAGGACGCGACTTACCTGCATTTCGACATTTACGGCTGGCAGCCCGTCGCTGCCCCCGGACGCACAAAGGGCGGCACCGGGCAAGGAATGCGCGCCATCCTGAACGCCCTGCCGGAGATCCTGAAGTGACCGCATCGCCCCAGACCGCCGAACCAAGAACGGACCGACGCCTGACCCCGGCGACGCAAAACGTCGCTTTGGAATCGTTGCGCGGCGTGTTGAACCGCCCCGCCTATACCGCCGGTCGCCCGGCGCGTCTGCAGGTGGCGCTGGCGGATCTGTGCCGCGAGCCGGGTGGCGCGCGCGACCGACAGGTCAACCACGGTGCCGAGCTGACGGTAATCGAGGAACGCGACGGCTGGTCCTTTGTGCAGGCGGTCGCGGACGGCTATTGCGGTTGGCTGCGGGACAGCGCGCTTGGTTCGGCGGTACAGCCGGTCACGCATCGCGTCAGCGCACCCGCGACGCATGTCTATCCCCAGCCCAGCATCAAGACGACCGAACTGGGCAGCCTGTCGATCGGCGCGCGCCTGTCGGTCATGGCCTGGCAGGACGGCTTCGCCCAGCTTGCGCAAGGCGGCTGGGTGCCGCGCCAGCATCTTTCCGACCAGCCCGCCAGCGATCCGGCCAGCGTCGCCGAAACGCTGATCGGCACCCCTTATCTGTGGGGAGGAAACAGCCGCTGGGGGATCGATTGTTCGGGACTTGCACAGGCTTCTTTGACCGCCTGCGCCATCGCCTGTCCCGGCGACAGCGACATGCAGCAAGCCGCCTTTCCGGTGGTTGAGGGCGAAATTCGCCGCAACGACCTGCTGTTCTGGCCCGGCCATGTCGCCATCGCGCTGGACGCGACCCGCATGATCCATGCCACAGCCTGGACCATGAGCGTGGTGATCGAGCCGATCGCGTCGGCCATTGCGCGCATCGACTCGGCGGGTCAGGGCCCCTTCCTTGGCGCGCGGCGCCCGCCCGCAAGCGCGGACGCGGTCTTTCCCTGACCGCCCGCCCCCCTGACCGTCCGACGCGCAGGGGGATGCGCTGACGGAATTGTCAGGGAACGGGGCGGGTTCGCGGGGTGTTGGCGGGTATCCCCTGCCGCTTCACCCAAAGGATCGCGACCATGCCCCGTCTTTGCACGCTTAGCCTTCTCGCCGGACTGGCGGCGACACCCGCCGCCGCGCAGCTGAACCAGCAGCCTCCGAACGCCCCGGACCAGCAGCCCGCCTTTGACGGCCAGACCCGTGCCCCGGAACTGACGGACGGGGTTCACGTGAAACAAGATGTCGTGGTCTCGGGGCTGGATCACCCCTGGGGGATGGCCGCCCTGCCGGATGGCGGCTGGCTGATCACCGGAAGACCCGGAAAGATGCGCATCCTTGCCGACGGCAAGCTGAGCGAACCGCTGTCCGGTCTTCCGCAGGTCGACACGCGCAAGCAGGGCGGGCTTCTTGACGTCGCGGTCCGGGACGATTTCGCCCAGACCCGCCGCCTGTGGTGGAGCTTTGCCGAACCCCGCGACGGCGGCAAGACCTCGACCTCGGTCGCGACCGGGACCTTGTCGGCGGACGGCACGGCAATCAGCGACGCCCGCGTCATCTTCCGCCAGGAACCGGCCTGGGACTCGACCATGCATTATGGCTCTCGGCTGGTCTTTGATGCAGATGGCATGCTGTTCGTGACCACCGGCGAAAGATCCCTGCCCGAGCCGCGGAAACTGGCGCAGGACGTGAACACCCATCTGGGCAAGGTTTTGCGCATTGATCCCGAAACGGGACGCGGGCTTCCGGGCAATCCCTTTGCGCAGGGTGGCGGTCAGCCCGAGATCTGGTCATGGGGCCATCGCAACCTGCAGGCGGCGGCGCTGGACGGCCAGGGCCGGCTTTGGACCGTCGAGCATGGCGCCAAGGGCGGGGATGAGCTGAACATGCCCCAGGCCGGGCGCAATTACGGATGGCCGATCATCACCTATGGCGAGGATTACAGCGGCAAGCCCATCGGCAAGGGCATCACCGCGCAAGGCGGGATGGAGCAGCCGGTCTATTACTGGGATCCGGTCATCGCCCCCAGCGGCCTTGTCTTTTACGACGGCGCGATGTTCCCCGAAATGCGGGGTGATGCGCTGATCGGCGGGTTGAAATCGCAGTCCCTTGTCCGCCTGAAAATGTCCGAGGGGCGCGTGACCGGCGAACAGCATCTGGCCGAGGGGATCGGGCGCGTGCGCGATGTCGCCGTCGATGCGGATGGTTCGATCCTGATCCTGACCGATGCCGATGACGGCGCGCTGATCCGACTGACGCGCTAGTCCGGGTCACACGGGGTGATGCAGGTCATCCTCGGCCTCTTCGGGTGAAATCCCCAAGGCCTCCATCCCGGCTTCAAGGTAATCGGCCAGCTGCGGCTCTCCCATCAGGTAACTCTCGGTGGGCGAGCGGTTCTCGACCTTGGCGGTGCGAATTGCCTCGGCCAGATCCTCGGCGGCAAAGGTGTCGCGGCCAATCCACATCACCGCGACAAGGCTGGCCTTTTCATCATCGTT
This sequence comes from Paracoccus sp. KR1-242, assembly GCF_049446195.1. Classification (NCBI taxonomy): domain Bacteria; kingdom Pseudomonadati; phylum Pseudomonadota; class Alphaproteobacteria; order Rhodobacterales; family Paracoccaceae; genus Paracoccus; species Paracoccus sp. KR1-242. Next base: position 209,615 of record NZ_JBMSED010000011.1, on the reverse strand, counting down.
CAGGCTGGCGATGAATTCGGAAAGCTCGGTCTCGGTCCCGTGACCCCGCCGATGGCCGCTATGCGCCCAGGCGTTGACCCCGCTGTCGTATTCACGCGCGCGGATGATGACATGGGCAATCTTCTCAGGGCTGATTTCCAGCATGGCGACCTCTCCTTGCAGCGAAGTGTCGCGCCAGCCGGGGCGCAGGTCAACTAGCGACCGAAAAGCCGCTCGATGTCGCCCAGTTTCAGCTCGATCCAGGTCGGGCGGCCGTGGTTGCACTGTCCCGAACGGGGCGTCCGCTCCATCTCGCGCAGCAGAGCGTTCATCTCGTCCGCCGTCATCCGCCGGCCGGAACGGACCGAGCCATGGCAGGCCATCGACGACAGCACCGCATCGACGCGGGCCTTCAAGCGGTCCGATGTGCCCTGATCGGCAAGATCGTCCAGGATGTCGCGGATCAGCGCGGGGGCATTGATGCGGCGGATCAGGGCCGGAACCTCGCGCACGGCAACCGCGCCACCGCCGAACGGTTCGATCACCAGCCCCAATTCTGCCAGGTCATCGGCGATGGACAGGATCCGCTGCGCGTCCGCGTCAGAAAGTTCGACGATCTCGGGGATCAGCAGGGCTTGGCTCGCGACACGGCGCGCCTCGGCCTGGGTCTTCAGCCGTTCATAGACCAGCCGCTCATGCGCGGCATGCTGGTCGACGATGACGATGCCATTCGCGGTCTGGGCGATGATCCAGTTTTCATGCAGCTGTGCGCGGGCGGCGCCCAGAGGGGCGTCGACTTCGACCTCGATTTCCGGTTCAACCCGCGCCGTCGGCGCCTCGGCAAAGCCGGGGGCCTGAAAGGCCATGCTCGCGGCGATGGCCTGCGGCGAGGGGCGTGCGGCCGGGGCATAGCTTGCCTGATAGGCGCGGGTTGCAACCGCCTCCGGCGCAGCCTCGACCCGTGCCGCGCCAAGCGCCGCCGTCGCCACCGTGGTCGAGCTGCGATGCCCTGCCCCCGCCAGCCCGTGACGCAGGGCGCTGACAACAAGACCTCGGGCGATGTCGGGTTCGCGGAACCGCACCTCGGCTTTGGCCGGGTGGACGTTCACATCGACCTGATGGGGATCGCAGGTCACGAACAGGACCGCGGCCGGATAGCGCCCCGAGGGCAGCACGTCCATATAGCCCGCGCGCAGCGCCCCGGTCAGCAGCTTGTCACGAACCGGGCGACCGTTCACGAACAGGTGCTGGGCCACTGCGGCACCCCGCGAATAGGTCGGCAGCGCCGCAAAGCCGGTCAGGGTGATACCGTCGCGGGTCGCGTCGATCGGCAGGCAATTCTCGATAAACTCGCGCCCCATGATCCGGGCCAGCCGGGTCTGGAGCGCGCCGAACAGCTCGCCCTGCTCGGCATCGACGCGCAGAAGCTGGCGGCCCTCATCCTCGTCGGTCAGGGTGAAGCCGACATAGGGTTCGGCCATTGCAAGGCGGCGGATGACCTCGGCCACGGCCTGCGTCTCGGCGCGGTCGCTGCGCAGGAATTTCAAACGCGCGGGCGTGGCGAAGAACAGGTCGCGCAGTTCGACTATGGTGCCGCGATTGCCCGCTGCGGGCCGGACCGGGCCGATGCGCCCGCCCTGAACGGCGATCTGCGCCCCCTCGAAACCCTGCGCGCGGCTGGTCAGCGTCAGGCGGCCGACAGCACCAAGGCTGGGCAGCGCCTCGCCCCGGAAGCCGAAGCTGCGGATATCAAGCAGGTCGCTGCCGTCGATCTTGCTGGTGGCGTGGCGGGACAGCGCCAGCGGCAGATCCTCGGCTGTCATGCCGCAACCGTCGTCACCGACGCGGATCAGCCCCTTGCCCCCCTTGGAGATCGCGATGTCGATGCGGCTCGCGCCGGCATCCAACGCATTCTCGACCAGCTCCTTGACCGCCGAGGCCGGGCGCTCAACCACCTCGCCCGCTGCGATGCGGTTGGCGGCGGCTTCATCAAGCTGGCGGATGATGGGACGCATGTTGGGGGCATGACTGTTCATGCCCCAAGATTTAGCAGTATCGGACAAATCAGGAAAGAGTTCGTCAGTTGCTTGCCGAGATGCCCTGCGGCCGCCCGACCAGGACGAAGCGGATCTGGTCGGAATGCAGCAGGCGCTTGGCAACGCGCTGGACGTCCTCGGCGGTGACGGCCTCGATCTTCGAATTGCGGGTATTCACGTAATCGGCGGGCAGCCCGATCAGCTGCATCCCGGCAAGGATGCTGGCGATCTTGCCATTGCCGTTGAACCGCAAGGGATATTCGCCAGTTAGATAGGTCTTGGCGTCGGTAAGCTCCTTGTCGCTGACCGGGCTTTGGCTGAAGCGGTCCCATTCCTGACGGATCAGACCGATGGCCTCGGCCACCTTTTCATTGGCGCTGGCCATGGCCCCGGCCCAGGTCTCGCCATAGACACCGTTCGAAAGGCCGGTTCCGACGCCATAGGTAAGCCCACGCTTTTCGCGGATCTGGTCCATCAGGCGCGAGGAAAAGCCGCCGCCGCCCAGAATATGGTCCGCGACAAAGGCGGCGAAATAGTCGGGGTCGGACATGGGCAGGCCGGGTTGCGCGAAATTCACCACCGTCTGCGGACTGTCCCAGTCGATGACCGTCACACCGCCGGTCAGGCCAAGCTTGGCGGGTTCCGGCAGGGGCGCAGATCCCTTTTCGGGCAGCCCGCCCAGGATCTTGTCGATCAGCTTGCCAAGATCCTCGGCACTGATGTCGCCCGCTGCGGCTACGACCACGCGGTCACGCGCCAATACGCGGTTCTTGGCGTCGATCAGGTCATCACGGGTCAGCGCCTTGACCGATTCCGCCGTCCCGTTGATCGAGGTGGCATAAGGGTGATCGCCCCAGGACAGGCGGGCCATTTCCTTGGCCGCGATCGAGCTCGGGTCGGTCGCCTCGCTGAGGATCACAGACTGGACCTGCGCACGCACACGCTCGACCGCGTCGGCGTCGAAGCGCGGGTCGGTCAGGGCCTGGCGCAGCAGGTCGGCGGCCTGGTCGCGATTCTCGGTCAGGGCGCGGGCGCTGACGGTCAGGGCATCATCGCCCACGTCAAAGCGGTTCATCGCCCCCAGCCCCTCGACCGCCTCGGCGTATTGGACCGAGTTCATCTGGCCCGAGCCTTCCTCAAGCAGCGCGGTCATCAGGTTGATCGCACCACGCTTTTCAGGCGCGTCCAAACTGGCGCCGCCCTTGAACATCAGGGACAGCGCGGTGAAGGGGATCGAGTGATCCTCGACCAGCCAGGCCTTGATCCCGCCGGGAGAGGTGATTTCCTGGATCTCGATGGCACGGGCCGGCAGGCTGGCCAGCGCGACGAAGACAAGGGTTGCAAGCGCGCGGATCATTGGACTTCCTCGGCAGTGGTGGCTGCGGCAGGGACGGCTTCGGCAGCGGCGGCATCGGCCCCCGCCTGCGGCAGAAGCCATGCGGTGACGCTGGCGCGGCTGTCCAGAACCAGCTTCGCGGCGGCGCGGATGTCGTCGGCAGTCACGTCGCCCAGAATGTCGGGCCAGTCGTTCACATCCTCGACCGTCAGGCCGACCGACAGCCCCTGCCCATAGTCATAGGCCCGGCCATGCGCCGAATCCTGGGCATAGATGCGCGCGGCCCGGATCTGGGTCTTGACCCGCTCAAGCTGCTGGGCATCCGGGCCGTCCTGCAGGAATTTCGCCAGCGCGGCATCCAGCGCCGCTTCGGCATCGGCGTTCCCGACACCGGGGCCGGGAACCAGAGACAGGCCGAACGTGGTCGGATCGACTGTCAACCCGTCATAAGAGGCATCGACGTAAAGCGCCTTGCCCGTCAGCACCAGATCCCGGGCCAGAACCGAGGTCTGGGCCGAACCCGCCAGCAGTTCGGCCAGTACGGTCAGCGCGGCGGCCTGTTTCTGGTCGCCGGCATTGCGTTCGGGGGCAAGGGTCGTGCGCATCAGGACGGGCTGTGCGACGCGCGGGTCGCTGCGCTCCATCCGGCGGGCCGAACGCTGCTCGGGCTCCTGCGGGCGGGGCTTGCGGGTCGAATTTTCCTTGGGGGCGATCGGACCGTAGTACTTCTCGGCCAGTTCCTTGGCCTTTTCGGGCGTCACGTCGCCCGCGATGACCAGCACCGCGTCGTTCGGGGCGTAATGCGCATCGTACCAGGCGATGGCATCGTCGCGGGTCAGCCCCTCCATCTCGTGCCGCCAACCGATGACTGGGCGGCCATAGGGATGGTTGTAGAACTGGACGGCGCTGCGTTCCTCAGAGAACTGGGCGCCGGGATCGCTGTCGGTGCGCTGCGAGCGCTCTTCAAGCACGACCTGACGCTCGGCCTTCCAGTCATCCTCGCCGATGCGCAGATTGGCCATCCGATCGGATTCCATGTCCATGACCAGCGGCAGCCGGTCCGAGGCGATGCGCTGGAAATAGGCGGTGTAGTCATAGCTGGTAAAGGCATTGTCCATGCCGCCATTGGCGGTGACCGTCTTGGACAATTCGCCCGGTCCCAGCCGGTCGGTTCCCTTGAACATCAGGTGTTCCAGGTAATGCGCGATGCCGGACTTGCCGGGCTGTTCATCGGCCGAGCCGATCTTGTACCAGACCATCTGGACGACGACCGGGGTGCGGTGATCCTCGATTACCACGGCCTCAAGACCGTTATCCAATTTGAAATGGCTGATTCCCTTGGGCATTTCGGCCAGCGCAGGGGTCGCGGCCAGCGCCAGCGCAAGGGGCGAAAGGCGCATCAGGATAGACATGGGGCAGGCTCCGGTTCCGGGTCGCTGCCAGAACCTGCCCTGACCGGGCGGGCCGCGCAAGTCAGCAGCCCGTCATCATGCCGTGATCGTGCGCGCGGGCCGGATCAGTCGCCGCTGAGGATCGGGCTCCGATCCTCGGCCCGCTGGGCGGCGATGGCGTCGGCGTTGCCGCGGCTTTCGCGCGGCGGAGCGGCCGGCATCTGCACGCCGGTCGGGCGCCAACGTTCCTGTTCGGCCCAGCTGTCCAGGGTCATCGGGTCATAGGCACGGTAATAGACGTCGGTGCGGGCAATGACTTCCAGCGCGCGGCGGGAATGGCGCTGACGCCATTGCAGATCTTCCTGCGCGGTGGTCAGGCGGATCGCCGGATCGCGGCCCAGCCGAGAGCTATAGGCGACCAGCGCCGCATCGGCGCTGCCGATCCCCTGCGCCGCAAGCTGGCCGGGATTGCCGCCAAGCGCAGCGACGGCATCCGCTTCAGGCGTCGGATCGGTGATGTTGCTGCCGCCCGGCGTCGGGGTCGGCAACACATTCAGGTCCGGTGGCATTGTCAGCGGCTTCGTCGGAAGAATGGCGAATTCGTCCGGTCCCGAACGGTTCGTGCTGAGATTCATCAGCTGCGGATCGGTGCTGCACGCGGCCAGCAGCAGCATGGTCATGGTCAGCGCAATCGCCCGCATCTTCCGTCCCTCATATTCGTCTTGCGCCGTTCTTAGCGTGAATTGCCCGGCTCGTCACGGGGCTTGTCGTCGGGTGGGGTCGGATCCAGCGCGAGTTCGCCTTGCGTGGGGGCATGACCCGGACCGGTCGAGTGCGCCGACGGTCGCGAGGCCGGGGCCGCCACGGGTGCGCCAGACGGTGCGGGTGCCGGTGCCGCTTCAGGCGCGGGTACCTGCGCCTGCGCGGGAACAGCGGCACGCGGCTTCGCATCCCGCGTCTTTGCGGGCTGGCGCCGGGTTTTGGCCGCAACCTGCTTTTCCGGCGGTTGCAGGACCAGTCCGACCGCGCCCAGGAAAATCGCGATATCGGCCACGTTGAAGCTGTAGGGGTTGCGCCAGCCGGGCAGCGACATGTTCAGGAAATCCGCGACCGCGCCGTAAAGCAGACGGTCGACGACGTTACCAAGCGCGCCGCCGATCAGCATTCCGGCCGAGATCAGCGCGAAGCTGCGCGGTCGGGTGCGCCCGATCCAGACCCCGACCCAAACGCAAACCGCAATGGCGATCGCGATCAGCACCCAGCGCATGACATCGACATCGCTGGCGAACAGGCCGAAATTCATGCCCTGATTCCAGGCCATGCGCAGATTCAGCCAAGGGCTGAGCACATCGATCTCGCGCACGCGATCCAGTTGCAGGATATGCACGACAAGATATTTCAGCGCCTGATCCAGCAGGAAGACCGCCGCGGCGGTCAAGCCGACCTTGCGCCAGACCGGGGGGCGGGCACCCCGTTTCGGGGCACCTGCCTTGCGCGTCGCCGTCGGAGACTTCCGCGGCTTTGGGGTCGCGGACGGGCTCATCAGTGGCGGAAGTGGCGCTGGCCGGTAAAGACCATTGCCAGTCCAAGACGGTCGGCGGCCTCGATCACCTCGGCATCGCGCATCGAACCGCCAGGCTGAATCACCGCCTTGGCCCCGGCGGCCGCCAGCGCCTCGATCCCGTCGGCAAAGGGAAAGAAGGCATCGGACGAGACGGCAGAACCGATCGTCGTCGCCTCGGCCAGTCCAAGCGCCTCGGCCATGTCCTCGGACTTGCGACGGCCGATGCGGGTCGAATCGACGCGGCTCATCTGACCCGCGCCGATACCCACGGTCGCGCCATCCTTGGCATAGACGATGGCGTTCGACTTGACATGCTTGGCCACGGTCCAGGCGAACAGCAGGTCGTCCAGCTCCTGATCCGAGGGCTGGCGCTGCGTCACCACCTTCAGATCCGCCCGGGCGACGCGGCCATTGTCGCGTCCCTGCACCAGAAAGCCGCCCGCCACCTGCCGGAACGAGGTGCCAGCGGCCGACGGATCGGGCAGTCCGCCCGTGGTCAGCAGGCGCAGGTTCTTCTTGGCGGCAAAGATCTCGCGTGCTTCCTCGGTCGCGTCGGGGGCGATGACGACCTCGGTGAAAATCTCGGTAATGGCGCGGGCCGTATCTGCGTCCAGCGTGCAGTTCAGCGCGACGATCCCGCCAAATGCCGAGGTGCGGTCGCAGTCATAGGCGCGGCGGTAGGCATCGAGCGCGGTGGCACCACGGGCAACGCCACAGGGATTGGCGTGCTTGATGATTGCGACGGCAGGCCCTTCGGCCGGGTCGAATTCCGCCACCAGTTCGAACGCCGCGTCGGTGTCGTTGATGTTGTTGTAGCTGAGTTCCTTGCCCTGCCACTGCTTCGCGGTCGCGACGCCCGGCCGGTCCGAGCCGTCCTTGTAGAAGGCGGCGGACTGGTGCGGGTTCTCGCCATAGCGCAGGGTCTGGGCAAGCTCGCCCGAGAAGCTGCGGCGGCGGGGGGTCGCCTCGCCGATGGACTGGGCAAGCCATCCGGACACCGCCGCGTCATAGGCCGCGGTCCGGGCATAGGCGATCTGCGCCTGCCGCTGGCGGAAGACATAGCTGGTGGTGTCGTCGTTCTGGTCCAGCTCGTGCAGGACAGCGGCATAATCCGCGACATCGACGACGACGGTGACATAGGCGTGGTTCTTGGAGGCCGCACGGATCATCGCCGGGCCGCCGATGTCGATATTCTCGATGCAGTCGTCGTAATCCGCGCCCTTCGCGACAGTCTCCTCGAAGGGGTAAAGGTTCACGACCAGAAGGTCGATCATGCCGATGCCGTGGGCATTGGCCGCCGACATGTGCTCGGCATTGTCGCGCAGCGCCAGCAGCCCGCCATGGACCGACGGATGCAACGTCTTGACGCGGCCATCCATCATCTCGGGAAAGCCGGTGACCTGGGCCACGTCGATCACAGCAAGCCCTGCGCCGCGCAGCGCCTTGGCGGTGCCGCCGGTCGAAAGCAGCTCGACCCCGCGCGCGGAAAGGGCGCGGGCAAAGTCGATCAGCCCCGTCTTGTCGGAAACGGAAATCAGCGCGCGCTTCAGAGGAATGCGGTCGGTCATCGGTGGGAGCCCCGTATTGGATCGCGGATTTGCCCAGTCACCTAGCGCCGGAACGCGCCAAGGTCCAGCCGATCTGGATCGCGCGGCCCTGCAAACGCGCGGAAAGCACGATCTGGCGCGCGGGGCGTGGCTCCGGCAGGCCGCGATCCAGCAGGCAGCTTGCCTCAAGCGCGACACGCCCGACGCCGTCATGCGCAAAGCGCCACTCATCACCGGTGGGCAGGGTCAGAAGGATGTCCTGGTCCTGCTGCCGCGCCTCGACCTCGGGATGAAGGTGAAAGCGGATGTCGAAGGCCAGTCCGTCCGGGCCGCGCAAATGGTCCAGCCGGGCCTGCGCAGTGGCGTCCAGCGCGGCCAGCGAATCCTCGCCCTCCAGCGCCCCGCCATCGGGGGCAAGCCACAGTTCCCGCAGATGGGTCAGGCCGTGGCTGTCCAGCCAGCCGTCATGTCCCGCCAGCAGATGCGCGGGATCCTGCGCATGGGCGGGCCCGCAATTCGGGGGCGTCAGGTTGCCTAGCGCATCGCAATCCCCCGCCCAGACAAGGCCGGGACGCTCGGTCAGGATATCCGGCTCATCCTTCTGCCGGCTGGCGCTCAGACGGGACGAGGACAGCCCCTCAAGGCAAAGCGCCGAATGACTGGGGGTCGCGCGGCTGGCCCGCGCCCAAAGCGGGCCGAAGCCGTCCCCCGGCCCGCAATTCACGATCAGCGGCTGGCGCGCGACGGTCAGTTCGAAGGCAAGGGTCGAGGCGTGGGCGCGTGCTGCCGCCGGCCCACCGGGCGGGGGCGAGGCGTCCAGGATCAGCGTCGTGCGCCCCCGCGCCATGCGGGCAAATCCCATGGCAAGGCCATGCGCGGGCAAGGCCGCCCCTTCGGCCGCGCGAAGGCAGCGGTCAAGCCGCCCCGCCGCACCGCGCCCGCCGCCGTGAAACCGCGGCAACGAGCCGTCGGCATGGCGCAGCGCACGCAGGATCGGCGCGATCTCGGCGATGATGGTGCGCAGCTCGGGGGGCGATTCGATCCCGGATTCGTCGGCGATCTCTTGCGCCCAGACCAGCAGGGCCATGCCGTCGAGCAGGGTTTCCGGGCAGCGAGATTCCGACAGCGTGGCAACGCCCATCGCATCCGCCTCCTCGGCCAGCGCGATCAGGGCAGGACCGGCCATGACATGCCGGTCGCGCAGCGACATCGCCCCGATCGCCAGCCCAGCCAACGCCTCAAGCCGCGGCAAGCCGTCGGGACAGTCATACCAACTGCCACGCAGATGGGTCAGATGCTGGTCAAGCGCGCGGAAATAGGGCTCTGCCTCGTCCCGGTCCAGCCCCGGCAGAATCATCCCTGCATGGAAGATCCAGCGCAGCACCCGACGCCCGGCAATGGCGGGCTGCCATTCAGGCCCATCCCTCGGCCCCGCGCGATGCTTGCGCAGCCAGTGCAGGACGTGGTGCTGCGCGATCGACCGCGCCTTGGGCGAACCGACCGCGGCCAGGTCGTCCAGCCAACCGAAACCATGCAATTCCGCCGCGACCGAGGCCGAAGTCGCGACGGCGAAGAAATCTCCCGTCAGGGTGACGCCGCCCAGATTGATCTGACCCGCGATGATCTGCTCACCCAGGCCGGAATGGCCGATGGCCTTCGGCTCGGGCCGGCGCAGGAATCCTCGGGGTGAGGGCGTGTCGTTCATCTGTGCCGCATTCGCTGGAACGGGGCAAGTTTAGGACTTTGCACCTGATTTCCGCAAGCACGCGATGAAGAACCCATCCATGCCGCCGCGATCCGGCCACAGGTCCGGACGCAGGCGCAGCGCACCTTGCGGCGTCAGCCAGCCCGGCTCGATTCCGGGGGCAGCAGCCGGTTCGACCGTGACGCCGGGATTGCGGGCCAAAGCCGCGGCAAGCTGCTCCTCGCCCTCGGCAGGCAGAAGCGAGCAGGTTGCAAAGACCAGTCGCCCGCCGGGACGCAGGATCGACAGCGCATGATCGATCAGGCGCGCCTGCAGGGCGACCAGCCCCGACAGGGCGCTGCCATCGCGGATCAGCGGCAGTTCAGGATGGCGCCGCACGGTGCCGGTGGCCGAACAGGGCGCATCCAGCAGGATCGCATCCAGCGGCGCATCGGGCCGCCACTCCAGCGCATCCGCTGCGATCAGGCTTGCCTTCAACCGGCATCGTTCCAGATTCTCGGCCACCCGCGCCAGTCGTGACGACGAGATGTCCAGCGCCGTCACCTCTGCCCCTGCCGCGGCAAGCTGCATGGTCTTGCCGCCGGGCGCGGCGCAAAGATCGGCGATCCTTTCGCCCGGCCTGGGATTCAGGACCCGGACCGCCATCGCCGCCGCTGCGTCCTGCACCCACCAGTCGCCACCGTCATATCCGGCAAGCGCGCTGATCTGCGTGGTCGAGGGCAAGCGGTGCGACCCGGTCGACAGCGTCTCGCCCGGCGCATCGCCCGACCTTGGCGTCAGGTCCAGGGGCGCACCGGCCTCCTGCGCAGCCTCGATGGCGATGGCAACGTCTTCGCCCCATTGTGAAACGATGGGCCCACGCATCCAGTCCGGCAGGCGCTGGGGTGGCAGCGCGGCCCAGGCATCAGCCGAGGCAGCGACCTTGCGCAGGACGGCGTTTACCATGCCCGCCGCGGCCTGCCCCTTGCCGCCCAGCCCGCGGCAAAGCGAGACCGCAGCATTGACCGCGCCATGCGGCGCTTCGCCCAACGCCAGCAACTCGACCGTCGCAAGGCGCAGAACGCGCATGATCTCGGGGCGCGGCCTGCGCGCCAGATGCGGGGCCAGCAGGGCATCGCAACGCTCGACCCGGCGCAACACCTCAAGCGCAAGGCGGCGGGCACGGGCGCGGGCGGCCGGCTCAAGCGTCTCGATGGCGGCAGCGGCCTCGTCCAGGGTCGCACCGGCCTCGACCGCCGCCAGCAGGCGCATCGTGCCCTGCCGCGCGGTGTCCCCGCGTTCGGGACGCGGTCCCCGCCCATTCTTGCGCGTCTTGTCCAATTCGGCCCCCATGCCTAGATAGGTCGGGTTTACCGCGATGCAGGGAAAACCGCCATGACCGACCACAAGGATCTTCCCCCCGCCGCCCAGCGCGCGCTGGCCGAGGCCGAGGAGCGCCGCCGCAAGACCCCGCCGCTGGACCTGCCGGAGGAACTGGGCGGCCGCGACGGCCCAGAACCCGTGCGCTTCGGCGATTACGAGAAAAAGGGCATCTGCGTCGATTTCTGACGCCTTTGCGCGACCGCTCCTCACGCCGGATGGCGATTCCGTGATGCGGGCGACGGCGGCCATTTACTTGCCATTGGGTTTTGCCGACTAGAGAGTCGGGCACACCAAACCGCAGGGATCGGCAGCAGATGAGATTTGGCCAAACGATGTCGAAATGGGTGGCGCTGCTGCTGGTTTCGGGATTGGCAACGACACCGGCATGGGCACAGCACCGCCAAGCGCAGAAGGGTCCGCGCGAAGTCGGCGTGATGGTGACCTCGGAAGAGGACGTGCCCTATACCGTGACCCTGCCCGGCCGGGCCATCGCCTATCAGCAGACCGCGATCCGCCCCCAGGTCGGCGGCGAGATCCTTGAGATCACCTATGACCCCGCGCGCCCGGTCAAGACCGGAGACGTGCTGTTCCGCATCGACCCCGAGACATTGGCTGCGGCCCTGGCCGCTGCCGAAGCCGGCGTCGCCGGTGCCGAGGCCACACTGACCGAGGCCCAGAACACCGTCACCCGCTATATCCGGCTTGAGGGGAAGGGCGTTTCCGCTGTTGACCGCGCCGCTGCCGAAGTCGCGCTGAAACAGGCCGAGGCGAACCTGAAATCGGCCGAGGCCGCGCGCGATTCCGCGCGGCTGTCGCTGGACCGGACCCAGATCACCAGCCCGATCGACGGCATGGCCGACGTGGCCGAGGTCTCGGTCGGGGATATCGTCACCGCCAACCAGTCCGAGGCGCTGACCACGATCACCCAGCTTGACCGGATCTATGTGGACGTGTCGGAATCCAGTGCCAGCATCCTGCGCAACCGCGCCCAGATCGACAAGGGCAAGCTGGTCAGCACCGGCGAGGTGCAGGCCCAGCTGACCCTTGAGACGGGCGAGGAATACAAGGGCGCCGGGCGCATCGTCAGCCCCGGCATCGCCGTGTCCCCCACCACCGGCACCGTGCCGATCCGCCTGCAATTCGACAATCCCGACAAGCTGATCCTGCCGGGCCAGTTCCTGCGTGTCGAAATGACGCTGGGCTCGACTCGCGCCGTTCTGGTGCCGCAGCGCGCGACGCGCCGGGCTTCGGACGGGACGCTGACTGCCTTTGTCGTCCGCGACGGCCAGACCCAGCAGGTCACGCTGAGCGCGCAGGGCAACTACCGCAACAACTGGGTGGTCATCCAAGGCATCAGCCCCGGAGAGCAGCTCGTACTGGACGGGCTGGACAACCTGCGCGCCGGCGCCGAGGTCAAGACCGTGCCCGTCCGTATCGATGAGCAGGGCGTGGTCCGCGAGGTCGACGCGAAGGCCGAAGGCGATCAGCCCGCGGCCGGACAGAATAAGGACGTGCAGGCGTCAGGTGATCAGGACAAGGCGCAATCGGACAAGGCGGGGCAGGACAAAGCCGCGGGCGGCAACTGATGGCCCGCTTCTTCATCCACCGCCCGGTCTTTGCCTGGGTTCTCGCGATCGTCACCATGCTGGTCGGCGCATGGTCGCTGCTGGGGCTGCCCGTCTCGCAATATCCCGACATCGCGCCGACGACGATCCGCATCACCGCCAACTATTCCGGCGCGACGGCGCGGGCCGTGCAGAACTCGGTCACGACCCCCATCGAAGATGCGCTGACGGGGCTCGACGGGCTGCTTTATACCGTCTCGAACTCGGCGCAGGGGCGTTCCACCATCACGATGACCTTCGACGACAGCGTCGATCCCGTCGATGCCCTGAACGAAGTCCAGTCCAAGGTTCGCTCGGTCGAGGGGCGCTTGCCGACGCCGGTGCAGAACGACGGCGTGAACGTCACCCGTTCCTCATCCTCGATCCTGATGGTCGGAGCGCTCGTGTCGACCACGGGGCAGCATTCGACGATCGAACTGGGCAACCTGCTTGAACAGGTGGTCGAAGGCCCGGTCAAGCGCACCGAAGGAGTCGGCGGGGTCAACGTCTTCGGCTCGGGCTATGCCATGCGGATCTGGATGGACCCGCTGCGGCTGGCGCAATTCCAGCTGACGCCGACCGACATCACCGCGGCGGTGGCCGAGCAGAACAGCACCGTCTCGGTCGGCGATCTGGGCAGCCAACCCGTGATCGCGGGCCAGCAGTTCACCGCCACGATCACCGCGCAAAGCCAGCTGACCTCGGTCGACGATTTCCGCAACATCCTGCTGAAGACCGGGTCGGACGGCGCCGCCGTGCGGCTGGGCGATGTCGCCGAGGTCGAGATCGGCCAGACCAGCTATGGCCGCGATTCCCGGTTCAACGGCATGAACGCCTCGGGTTTCGGGGTGAACCTTGCCACGGGCGCGAACGCGGTCGAAACCGCCGAGGCCGTCCGCAGCACGCTGGCCGGGCTGAAGAACGCCCTGCCCGAAGGGGTCGAGATCCATATCGCCTATGACACCGCGCCCTTTGTCGAGCTGTCGATCGAAAAGGTCTACCACACGCTGCTTGAGGCGATCGTGCTGGTCTTCCTGGTCATCCTGCTGTTCCTGCAGAACTGGCGCGCGACCCTGATCCCGATCATCGCAATTCCCGTCGTCCTGCTGGGCACCTTCGGGATGCTTGCGGCACTGGGATATTCGGTGAACACGCTGACGATGTTCGCGATGGTTCTGGCCATCGGCCTGCTGGTCGATGACGCCATCGTGGTCGTGGAAAACGTCGAGCGCGTGATGGCCGAGGACGGGCTTGGACCGGTCGAGGCGACCGAGAAAAGCATGGGCCAGATCAGCGGGGCGTTGGTCGGGATCGCGCTGGTCCTGTCCGCCGTGTTCCTGCCGATGGGCTTCATGGCGGGTTCGACCGGCGTCATCTATCGCCAGTTCTCGGTGACGATCATCACCGCGATGGTCTTGTCGCTGCTGGTCGCGCTGATCCTGACGCCCGCGATGTGCGCCAGCCTGCTGCGCCCCGGCCACGGCGAGCCGCGATTTGCCCCGGCGCGCTGGTTCAATCACGGCTTCGACCGGGTGACGAACGGCTATTCCGCGACCGTTCGGCGCACGCTGCGCCGTCCCTTTCTGGTGATGATCGTGCTGGCCGCGATCAGCTTCGGCGCCTTGCAGTTGTTCGAGCGCATGACGACGACCTTTATCCCGACCGAGGATCAGGGCGTGCTGCAATCGCGCATCACCCTGACCGAGGGTTCGACCGCGCAGCAGACTGCCGCAGTGGTGCAGGAAATCGAAGATTACATGCTGAAGGACGAAAAGGCTGCCGTGGAATCGGTCTTCGTCGCGATGGGCTTCGGCTATTCCGGCACCGCGCAGAACCAGGCGATGGTCTTCGTGAAGCTGCGCGACTTTGGCGCGCGCGGCGACAAGACGCTGTCCGCCTCGGCCGTGGCGCAGCGCGCCAATGCGCATTTCGCAAGCCACCGCGCGGGCCGGATCATCTTCATGCAGCCGCCGGCCATTCCGCGGCTGGGGAACTCGTCGGGCTTCACCTTCTATCTGCTCGACCAGTCCGGAGGCGGAGTCGAGGAATTGACCAAGGCCGCCGACCTGCTGGAGCAGAACGCGGCACAGGACAACCGCGTCGACAATGTCGAAAGCGGCGCATCCGAGGACGAGGCCGCGCTGCGCATCGACATCGATCAGCAAAAGGCGGAAAGCTTCGGCGTCTCGGTCAAGGGCGTGAACTCGATGCTGTCGACGATCTTTGCCGGGACCGAGGTCAACGACTTTGCCCTTGGCGCGCAGTTGCGCCCGGTCGTCGTGCAGGGCCGGGCCGAAAACCGGATGCAGCCCGAGGATGTGGACAGCTGGTATGCCCGCAATTCCGAGGGCGAGATGGTACCCTTCAAGGCCTTCATGACCACGCGCTGGGAACCAGTCGAACCCCGGCTGGCGCGGCTGGACGGGTTGGACGCCATCTCGATCGAGGGGCAGCCCGGCCCCGGCGTCAGCTCGGGGACGGCGATGGACGCGATGGAGGAAATGGTCGCGGCCCTGCCGGGCGGCTACGGCCTTGCCTGGACGGACCTGTCCTATCAGGAACGCCAGGCCGGGAATCAGGCGCCCTATCTGTTCGCGCTGTCGGCGTTGGTTGTATTCCTGTCGCTTGCCGCACTTTACGAAAGCTGGTCGATCCCGTTCTCGGTCATGCTGGCGGTACCGGTCGGCGTCCTTGGCGCGGTGATCGCGGCACTGACACTTGGGCAGGCCAATGACGTCTATTTCAAGGTGGGCATCCTGACCACGATCGGCCTTGCCGCGAAGAACGCGATCCTGATCGTCGAATTCGCGCGCGAGCTTCAGGACAAGGGACGATCCGCCATCGAGGCCGCGACCGAGGCCGCGCGCCAGCGGCTGCGGCCGATCCTGATGACCTCGCTGGCCTTCATCCTGGGCGTGCTGCCGCTGGCGGTGGCGACCGGGGCGGGCGCGGGTGCCCAGAACTCGATCGGGATCGGCGTGATGGGCGGGATGATCGCGGCAACCTTCCTTGGCATCTTCATGGTGCCGGCCTTCTACGTTACCGTGCGCAGGCTGACCGACCGGCGCGGCAAGAAGGAGCGATGAGATGAACGAACTTCCCCGTCTGACCTCACTTGCCCACGGGGGCGGATGCGGATGCAAACTGGCCCCCTCGGTCCTGAGAGAGCTGCTGGCCGACCAGCCCGTCACGCAGGTCTTTCCCCAGCTTCTGGTTGGGACCGAAACCGCAGATGACGCGGCGGTCTGGCAGGTCGACGACAATACCTGCGTCATCGCCACCACGGATTTTTTCATGCCGATGGTGGACGATCCGCGCGATTTCGGGCGCATCGCCGCGACCAACGCCATCTCGGACATCTATGCGATGGGCGGGCGGCCGATCATGGCACTGGCGATCCTGGGAATGCCGATCGACAAGCTTGCCCCCGCGCAGATCCGCGAGATCCTGGCCGGCGGGCGCGAAATCTGCGCCGAGGCGGGCATTCCCGTCGCGGGCGGCCATTCCATCGACGCGCCCGAGCCCATCTATGGCCTTGCGGTGATCGGACTTTGCCATCCGTCCGAATTGCGGCGCAATGCCGATGCGCGACCGGGTGACCTGCTGATCCTGACCAAGGGCATCGGCGTCGGCATCTATTCCGCCGCGATCAAGAAAGGTGCGCTGGATGATCAGGGCATCGCCGAGATGGTGGCCAGCGCCACCACCCTGAACCGCATCGGCAGCGACCTCGCGAAGCGCCCCGAGGTTCATGCCATCACCGACGTGACCGGCTTCGGCATCCTTGGCCACGGGCTGGAGATCGCACGGGGCGCGGGGCTGCGCCTGCATCTGGACCTGGCCGACCTGCCCCTGCTGGACCGCGCGGCAGAGCTTGCCAGGGCCGGGCACTTCACCGGGGCATCGACCCGGAACTGGGCTGCCTATGGCGCCGAGGTCAGCCTGCCCCCCGACCTGCCGGACTGGCAGCGTGCGCTACTGACTGATCCGCAGACCTCGGGCGGGCTTCTGGTCTCCTGCGCGGCGGATGCGGCACCGGACCTGCTGGCAAGCATTCGTGCGGCAGGCTTTCCGTTGGCCGCGATCATCGGGCGGGCCGAAGCCGGCACGCCGGGCATCACCGTGGCCTGACCCCGGTGCAGGCAAGGGGAACCGCCGCCGGCACGGCGCGTTCCCCTGCCATCACGGAGGGATCAGCCCATGTCCTGTCATCGCCTGCCCCACCTGCTTGTGGCCGCCCTGTTCGCCGCTTCGGCCGCGTTTCCCGCCCTGGCCGAAACGCCGCCTGTGTCCGGCACGACCACCACAAGCCCGCCATTGCCCGCCGAGCCCCCCGAAACCGTAAGGGCGGATGCCGGTGACTGCCCGCCGGTCGCCGCACAGGCCGAACCCGCGACCCCGCCCACGGCCAGCGCCGACGGAACCGCGCCCGGAAATTCCGGTTCGACGGGATGGAGCGGGGGTGCCGGGGGGTCCTTGATCGGGACCAACCCCTCGGGCGCGACGCGGCACACCAAGACCTGGCACGCGCCGACCGCGCGCGGGCTGGACCTGAAGGGCAGGCCCGAACCCGCGCCGGTCTGCTGATGCGAGGCTGCGCGCCCTAGCGGGCGATCAGCGGCAGCACGCCCTTCTTCAGGATGATGTTCGCGTAAAGCCGCGTGTCCAGGCATTGCAGGATCGCGAAGCTGTTGCGCGTGAACTCGTAGAAACCGAAGCGATCGATGGATTGCAGCGACGAACCCGCCCGTTCGATGATCGGGATCGTTTCGGCAATCGCCTCGGGGACGGATTCGGGATCGTCCACCACCTGCATGGTCGTCGCCGCCGCCGGGACAAAGGTGTCCAGCGGCATCAGGTTCGTGACAAGCGTCACGGCGACGTTCAGCCGCACGCCGACGGTCAGCACGCGGTCATAGGGCAAGCCCCGTGCGATGCTGGCGGCGGGAAAGTTCTGGTCCACGATCGCCAGATCGTCGCCATGACCCATCTGCGCCAGCACGTAGAGCAGGTCGGGTGAAACGCGCGGATCGATGCCCTTGAGCATGTAAAAGCCTCCTGTCCGGTTGGCCCGGTTCGTTCGGAATATAGCGCCAACAAATGCCGTCAGCGCGCCGTCGTCAATGCCGCGGCGATCAGATCATCTCAAGCGGGCGCGGTCCCGAGGGGGCGAGGAACAGGGAATCCAGCTCGGACACAACGTCGCGCGGCAGGCCAAGCTCGACCGCGCGAAGGTTCTGGCGGACATGCTCGACCCGCCCGGCCTTGGGGATCGCGATCATGCCCGAGCGGTTCAGAACCCAGCCCAACGCAAGCTGCGCTGCGGTCAGGCCAAGGTCCGCGCCCAGCCGGTGCAGGCGCGGATGCCGGGCCAGTCGGCCCTGTTCGACCGGGCTATAGGCCATCGCGGCGATTCCCTGCGCCTCGAGCAAGGGCAGCAGGTCCCATTCCGGACCACGTCGCGTCAGGTTGTAAAGAATCTGATTCGCCGCGCAGCGCCTGCCGCCCGCGGCCGTCAGCTCGTCCATATCCTCGACCGAGAAATTGCTGACCCCCCAATGCCGGATATGGCCCTGATCGCGCAGTCTCTCCATCGCAGCGACGGTCTCGTCCAGCGGCACCTTGCCGCGCCAATGCAGCAGGTAAAGGTCGATCCGATCGGTCCCCAGCCGTTTCAGGCTGCGCGCGCAGGCCAGCGGCAGTTCCCGCGCCGAGGCGTGCCAAGGATAGGCCTTGGAGACCAGAAAGACCTCATCCCGCCGCCCCTCGATCGCTTCGGCAACCAGTTCCTCGGCAGCACCTTCGCCATACATCTCGGCGGTGTCGATCAGCGTCATTCCCAGATCCAGCCCGCACCGCAGCGCGGCAAGTTCCGCGGCGCGATCCTCAGCATCTTCGGCCATCATCCAGGTTCCCTGCCCCAGTGAGGGAACGGTTTCGCCATCGGGAAGCTTGGTGCGCGGGATCATTCCTGGATCTGTCCTTTTCGGGTTCCGGCACCAGTGGCGATGCCAGAGACAGGTCGGGATGTTGCGCGGAACCGGGCCCGGAAACAACGGATTCCTTGCCTGCCGCGCCCGAAAGCCCGCTTTCTGCCCAGACCGGCAGATCCCCCGCCTTGGCATGGCGGACACAGGCCCGCGGCAACACATGCCTGCGCCCTGCCCTTGGCTTGACGGCCCCGCCCCTCCGGTTCAGCATGACCCAAAAGAGGGACGGTCCATGCAGGACGATGAACGTCAAAGGCTTGCAGCCGACCAACCGGCATTCGCACATTTTCTGGGGATCAGGGTCATGTCGGCAGATCCCGACGAGGTCGTGGCCGAGATGACGGCGACGGCCGAACTGTCGAACCGCAATGGCGTGCTGCATGGCGGTGCAATCATGGGTTTTGCCGATAATCTGGGCGGAACTGCAGCCACCCTGAATCTGGGGTCGGGACAGGCGACGACCACGCTGGAAAGCAAGACCAACTTCCTGCGCCCGATCCGCATCGGCGATGTCGCCCACGGCCGCTGCATCGCGCTTCACAAGGGGCGCACGACGATGATCTGGCAGACCACGATCAGCCGCGCAGATGGGAAGGTCGCCGCCATCGTCACCCAGACGCAGATGGTGATGGAATGGCATGACGCCGGCGCAACGCGGTCGCAAGGGGCGGTCACATGACCGCCATCGCCCGGCCTTGGTTGCGGGTGGCGTTGCCCAGCGGGTTTTTTCGTGGCAATAGGACTCGAAAGCAACCGAAAGCAGGGTTCGCAGAATGACCGATTTCGCCCAGCGCCGCACCATGATGGTCGATAGCCAGGTCCGCCCCAACGATGTGACCAGTTATCCCGTCATCGATGCGATGCTTCATGTTCCGCGTGAGCAATTCGTACCCGACGCCCGCCGCGATGTGGCCTATGCCGGCCAGAACATCGAGCTTGGCGCAGGCCGGGTGCTGCTGGAGCCGCGCACCCTTGGCAAGATGATGGAGGTGCTGGACCTGCAGTCCGGCGACCTCGTGCTGAATGTCGGCGCAGGCTACGGCTATACCGCCGCGCTGATGGCGATGATCGCCCAGGCCGTGGTCGCGGTCGAGGACGACCCTGCCATGGCGGCCGAGGCGCAGTCGCGCCTGACCGCGCAGGACGTCTTCAACGCCGCGGTCGTGACCGGCGCGCTGAACCAGGGTTACGCCAGCCAGGCCCCCTATGACGCGATGCTGATCGAGGGCGCGATCGAGGAATTCCCCGCCGCGCTGGCCGAGCAGCTGCGCGACGGCGGTCGGGTCGTCGCGCTGTTCCGCGAGGGCAATCTTGGCACGGTCCGCATCGGACGCAAGGTCGAGGGGCGCATCAACTGGCGCTTTGCCTTCAACGCGGGCGCGCCCGTCCTGCCCGGCTTCGAGAAGGTCCGGGGTTTCGTCTTGTAAGAAAGCCACGCAAAAGGCACGCAAAAGGGGCAGGACATGTTGGGCACCAGGCTGAGAAATCTGCGCAAGCCGCTCGTCGCGGCGGCGCTTGCAGGTGCCATGGCCCTGCCTGCTCAGGCGGAAACGCTGGCCGATGCGATGGTCGCGGCCTATCGGCACTCGGCCCTGCTCGAACAGAACCGGGCCGTCCTGCGCGCGGCCGACGAAGATGCCGCCACCGCCCTTGCCGCGCTGCGCCCGATCCTGCAGTGGGTCGGCGAATACACCTATCAGAACATCGAGGGGTTCGACGCCAACTCGGCCAGCCTGTCGCTGCAGGCACAGATGACGCTGTACGACTGGGGCCGGAATGCGATCGCCATCGACATCGCCAAGGAATCGGTTCTGGCGACCCGCGCCGCGCTGGTCGGCGTGGAACAGGACGTGCTTCTGGGCGCGGTCGAAGCCTATCTGAACGTGCGCAGCGCCACCGAGCAGGTCGAGCTGCAATCGAACTCGGTCCGCGTGATCGGTCAGGAACAACAGGCCGCGACGGACCGCTTCGAAGTGGGCGAGATTACGCAAACCGACGTCTCGCAGGCCGATGCGGCCCTGGCCGAGGCGCGGGCGGAACTGGCCACCGCGCAGGGCGACCTGCAGATCGCGCGCGAGAATTACCGCGCGCTGACCGGCAAGTTCCCTGGCACCCTTGCCCCGCCGCCGCCGACGCCGAAGCTGCCCGCGAACCTGGTCGCCGCGCGCGAAATCGGGCAGCGTACCCATCCGCTGATCCAGCAGGCAAAGCGTGAGACCGCGGTCTCGGAGCTTGGCGTTGCCGCCGCCGCCGCCGAACGCAATCCCGAACTGACCGGCACCGCCGGCATCAGCACGACGCGGTCCAAGTCGATCAGCGGCGGCGGGGTCAGCACGACCACCGATGTCGGCTCGATCGGGTTGAACCTGTCGCAGACGATCTACTCGGGCGGACGCCTGCCATCCGCCCACCGCAAGGCCATGGCACAGCGCGATGCCACGCGGTCATCGCTGCTGCACACCGCCCGTCAGGTCGACCAGGCGGTCGGAAATGCCTGGGCGGGCATCGATGTGGCACGCGCACAGATCGGTGCGATCGACGAACAGATCGTCGCGGCCCGCCAGGCCTATAACGGCGTGCGCGAGGAATCCCTGCTGGGCGCGCGGACGACGCTGGACGTGCTGGATGCCGAACAATCGGTGCTTGAGGCGATGGCCAACAAGATCACCGCCGAAGCCAACCTGCAATTAGCACATTATCAACTTCTGTCCGCTATGGGTCTGTTGACGGTAGAGAACCTGAAACTGGGAATCCCGACCTATGACCCAACGGCCTATTACAATGCGGTGCAGGACGCACCCTTCACCAGCCGGCAGGGCGAAAGCCTCGACCGCGTGCTGCGCGCCATCGGCAAGCAATAACGCCGGCTGCGCCCCTGCCACGGGGGCGCGCGATGCAGGCTGAACTGGCAGTGCAGCGTCTGCCGCTGCCCCAGACCGCAAATGTGGGGGACGTGTTGGCCTCGATCCGGCGTCTCATCGCGCAGGAAACACCTCCTGAGGCGGTTATGACGAAACTGCCGGCACCTTCGCCCCTGGTCCTGTCGCAGACCGATCAGGTCGCGCCGCCGCCCTTCGAAGACCCCGCCATGAGCGAAGAGGAAGCAGCCGAATTCGCGGAGGCCGAGGCCGCCTTGGCCCGCATGCTGGCCCCGCCCGCAGCGACGATCGCCGTCATCGAGGAGATCGCCTCGCCTCTGGAGGCGCCCGAGGGGACACAAGGGCCCGAGTTGCGGAACATGTTTCTGGCGCCCGAGGGACATGCCGATCGCGAAGACCTGCGCAGCCTGATCCGCGCGTCACTGCGCGAGGAAATGGAGGGCGAGATGGGCGCGACCTTCAGCCGCAACCTGCACCGGGTCATTCGCCAGGAAATCGAGGCGGTCATCCGCGAAGCCGCGATCGGCCCCTAAGCCTGCGTCGCCATGCCGCGTCCACGCCGCGGCAATGGCAGTTCAGTTCAGTTCAGTTCAGGTATTTCTCGGGGTCCACGCTGTCGAAGCCATTGCGGACCTCGAAATGCACCACGCCCTTGTTGCGGGCCTTGCCAAGGGCCGTGCCGGTCGCGACCGATTGGCCCTTGGTCACGGCGACATCGTCCAGCCCGGCATAGACGGTCATCAGGTTGTCGGGATGGCGCAGGACGATGATCGGCACCTGATCGGTGTCGCGGGTGATTGCCGCGACGGTGCCGGCGGCTGCCGCCGAAACCGTGGTGCCCGGCGCGGCCGAAATGTCGATGCCTTCGTTCTTGCCCTTTTCGTAGGTGCGGATGATCGCGCCATTCGCAGGCATGCGGAATTTGCCATTGCCCGAGGCCGCGGTGCGCGTCTTGCCCAGATCGGGGCTTGCGGGCTTGTTGGTCGGACTGTTCGAAGGCTTGGTCTTCTCGTTCGGCAGCGGCTCGGACGAGGATGGCGGCCGCGGCGTCGGGCTGCCTGTTCCGGGTGCCGTCAGCGCGGCAAGGGGTTGCGGCGATTTACCAGCGACCGGGATCAGCAGGCGCTGGCCATTCCGAACCGCCATGCTGGACGGCAATCCGTTCCAGGACGCCAGATCATTGACCGAGACACCGTATTTGCGGGCAATGGACCACGCTGTCTCGCCCTGCGCGACGACATGCTGGCGCGGCTGGCTTGCGGCTGGCTGCGTGACCGCGCCCGCCGTCACAGCCCCGGTCGCACCCGCAGGCGGCGGGACGTTCGGTTGCCTGACACCTTGCCCGGCATACGGATCGCTGACCTGACCGGTGGTCGAGGTCACGCGCGCGCCCCCAGTCGCGGCGACCGGCGCACCAGCCGCGACCCGACGCGGCAAGGCGACGACCGATCCCGGATTCAGCGGCGCGTCGGCCGCAATGGCGTTGTAGCGCGCCAGTTCGGCCGCATTCAGGCCGACCCGCGCAGCGACTGCGGCGATGGTGTCGCCCTGACGGGCGATCGCCACCTGATAGCTGGGATAGCTGATGATCCCGCGGCTGTCCGGCGCTGGACGCGGCGCGGCCGCCGCTGCGGCCGGGGCTGTGTCCAGTCCGCCGCCGCCCCATCCCCGCAAATCCGCGTCCAACGTGCTAAGGTTGACGCCCCCCTGCGGGCTGCAGCCCACCAGCACCGCCAACATCCCGGCAGCACATGCAAGCCGCGCGAAATCTACCATCTGCCCGATCCCCAATCCTTCAGTCGGGGGTCATGTCTGGCCCAACCCCTCGACCAGCGGCACGAAACGCACCTGCCGCAATTCATCATAATCGAAACCGGTTTCGGTCCGTCGCACGCGGATCAAGGTCTGCACCGCATCCGACTGCCCGACCGGCAGGACCATGATACCGCCGATCTTCAGTTGCGCCAAGAGCGGCCCCGGCGGATCCTCGGCCGCGGCAGTGACCATGATCCGGTCGAAGGGTGCCTGTTCGGCCAACCCGCGAGAGCCGTCCGCCGCCATAGCGGTGATGTTCGTCAGGCCGAAATGCCGGAAGATCGCCTCGGCCTCGGTCACCAGCCTGCGGTGTCGGTCCAGCGTATAGACGCGGCGGCAAAGCAGGGACAGGATCGCCGCCTGATATCCCGAGCCGGTCCCGACCTCGAGCACCTTATCGCGCGGCCCGACCTCAAGCGCCTGGGTCATCAGCCCGACCACCGAAGGCTGGCTGATGGTCTGGCCGCAGGGGATGGGCAAGGGTGTATCCTCATAGGCGCGATCCTCGAAATGACCGCGCACGAACTCGCCCCGGTCGATCCGCTCCATCGCCTCCAGCACCCTGGGGTCGGTCACACCGCGCTGGCGCAGCGCGAACAGGAAGCGCATCTTTCTTTCGGCGGCTTCGGGTTCGTCGCTCATCGCGGGATCAGCCCTCTTCAAGGACGCGCAGCGCGTCAAGGCTTGCGTGGCAGGTCAGGTCCGGACGCATTGGCGTCACCGAGATATAGTTGCGCATGTTTGCGTCGACGTCGCTGCCGGGACTGGCCTCGGCCGTCTGCGAGCCGCCAAGGATCCACAGGAACCGCCGCCCATTCGGCGCGGGATAGGGTTCCGCCTCGAACCGCACGCCCGCGCGACGCCCCTGCGGCGCGACGCGCGTGCCGCGCACCGATGCGGCGTCGCAGGCCGGGAAGTTGATGTTGTAGAACAGCCGGAAATCCGCGTCCGAGGTCCAGTCGCCATGTTCCAGAAGCTGGCGGATCAGGCGCGGACCGTGGCGGCGCGCGGCCTCGAACGGGTCGGCCAGGCCGGCGGTCTGCAACCCCATGTATTGCGACAGGGCAATGGCAGGCAGACCCTGAAGCGCCGCTTCCATCGCCCCGCCGATGGTGCCGGAATACATCACGTTCTCGCCCGAGTTGTTGCCCCGGTTCACGCCGGACAGCACAAGGTCGGGAGGATTGTCGCGCATGACGTCGCCAATCGCCGCAAGCACGCAATCGGCGGGCGAGCCTTCTGCCGCAAACCGGCGGGGGCCAAGCTCGGCGATAAGGGTCGGATGGACATAGCTGATGCAATGGCCGACCCCGGATTGCTCGAAGGCAGGGGCGACGGTCCAGACCTCACCCTCGGGACCCGCGATCTCGGCCGCAATCTCGGCCAGCGCGACCAGCCCGGGCGCATTGATTCCGTCGTCATTGGTAAGCAGGATCCGCATTCAGTCCCCATGTGCTGCGCCGGAAACCCGGTGTGGATCGGGGCCTGAATTCCCCCCGCGTCGCCCGGACCGTCCGATATTTGCAATCAAATCCCCGTTAGAAACATGATTATCCGCGTGGCGGCGCTGCGACAACCCGAAGCAGGGACAACCGCAGCGTTTGACGCGCGGCAGTGCTAAGGGCAGGATCAAACCGAGCAGAGCCGGGCAGAACATGCAGATCTATCTTCCGATTGCAGAAGTGGCAGTCAATGCCTTCGCACTTGTCGGGCTTGGCGGTGTCGTCGGGCTTATGTCCGGCCTGTTCGGGGTGGGTGGGGGATTCCTGATCACACCGCTGCTGTTTTTCATCGGCATCCCGCCCGCCATCGCGGTGGCGACCGGGGCGAATCAGGTCGTGGCCTCATCCTTCTCGGCGCTGCTGTCGCATGTGAAGCGCAAGTCCGTCGACTTCCGCATGGGCTGGGTGCTGCTGGCCGGTGGTCTGGTCGGATCCTCGATCGGAGTCTTTTTCTTCAACATCCTGTCGCGCCTTGGCCAGGTCGATCTGGTGGTCCAGCTGTGCTACGTCATCTTCCTGGGCCTGATCGGGGCGATGATGCTGCAGGAAAGCGTCCGCGCCCTGCGCCGGTCCCGGAAAAGCGGGCCGATCAAGCCGATGCGCCGCAACCAGCATGGCTGGGTCCATCGCGGGCCGTTCAAGATCAAGTTCCGCGCCTCGGGCCTGTATATCAGTGTGATTCCGGTGCTGCTGGTCGGGGCCGCGGTCGGCATTCTGGGCGCCCTGATGGGGGTCGGCGGCGGTTTCATCATGGTGCCCGCGATGATCTATCTGCTGGGCATGCCAACCAAGGTCGTCATCGGGACCTCGCTGTTCCAGATCACCTTCCTGTCGGCCTATACGACGCTGATGCATGCCGTCTCGCTGAACACCGTCGACATCATGCTGGCAGTTCTGCTGATCATCGGCGGCGTCGTGGGCGCGCAGATCGGCACCACGCTGGGCGCGAAACTGCGGGCCGAGCAATTGCGCATCCTGCTGGCGCTGCTGGTGCTGGCCGTCTGTGGCAAGCTGGGGCTGGATCTGGTGCTGAAGCCGGACGACCTTTATTCGCTGACGCCGGGGGTGATCGGATGATCCTGCGCGCCCTGGCCATCCTGATCGCGGGCGCGCTGCCCCTTGCCGCGCAAGAGGCTGCCCCGACCAAGCCGCCCGAACGGATCGTCGCCGACCTGTCGCGCGACGACGTCGACATCACCACCAGCTTCGACGGGTCCGAGATCATCATCTATGGAGCGATCAAGCGTGAGGCCCCGCCGCTGGCCACGCCGCTGGACGTCATCGTCACCGTCGAAGGCCCGGCCCTGCCGGTCACCGTCCGCCACAAGGAGCGGCGCTTCGGTATCTGGGTCAATACCGGCAAGGTCGCCATCGCCTCGGCCCCGAACTTCTATGTCGTGGCCACCACCCGCCCGCTGGAAAAGATTCTCGACCCGGCCGAGGACAGTCGTTTCCGCATCTCGGTCCCGCTGGCCATGCGCGCCTTCGCCGGCGCGGCCGAGGTCGATGACGTCGTCCCCTATACCGAGGCACTGATCCGCCTGCGCGAACAGCACGACCTGTATCGTCTGGACGAAGGCGCGGTCCGTCTGGCTGAAGAGACGCTGTTCCGCGCCGATGTCCGCCTGCCCGCCAACCTGATGGAGGGGCTTTACGCGACCCGCATCTTCCTGATCCGCGACGGCAAGGTACAGGACACGTTCCGCGCCCCGATCGAGGTTCGTAAGGTCGGGCTGGAGCGTTGGCTGTATCGGCTGGCCTTTGAAAAACCCTTCCTTTACGGGCTCATGTCACTGGCATTGGCAGTCGCCGCGGGCTGGGGCGCATCCGCCGCCTTCCGCCAGTTGCAGCGCAGCTAGGTATCGCGGGGGGTGCGACGGAACGGCCCCATCTCGGTCAGGACTTCCATCTCTTCGCGGACGGCGCGGCGTTCGCGCTGCAGGTAATCGTCGATCGCGTCATGCAGGCCCTGATCGGACAGCCAATGCAGGGAATGGGTCTGGCTGGGCAGATACCCCCGCGCCAGCTTGTGTTCGCCCTGTGCCCCCGCCTCGACCCGCGACAGGCCATGCGCGATCGCCCAGTCGATGGCCCGGTGATAGCACAGTTCGAAATGCAGGAAGGGGTGATCCTCGATGCAGCCCCAATAGCGGCCATAGATCGCATCCCTGCCCAGCAGGTTCAGCGCCCCCGCGACAGGGCGGCCGTCACGCTCGGCCAGAACCAGCAGGCAATCATCTCGCATCGTGTCATGCAGCCGGTCAAAGAAATCCCGCGTCAGATAGGGGCGGCCCCATTTCCGGCTGCCCGTGTCCTGATAGAAGTGCCAGAACGCATCCCAATGTGCGGGCAGGATCTCGTCCCCGCGCAGGCTGCGGATGGTGCCGCCGAAGGATTGGGCACGTTCGCGTTCCTTGCGGATCGCCTTGCGCTTGCGCGACGACAATTGCGCCAGAAAATCGTCGAAGCTGGCATAGTCGTCATTCTGCCAGTGAAACTGTTCGCTGGCGCGGGTCAGGAAGCCCACGCTCCGGCCAAGCTCTGCCTCGGCCTCGGTGCAGAAGGTCACATGCGCGCCGGACAGCCCCGATTGCCGGACGACCTGCGCCATGGCCTGCAGCAGCGCCGCCTGCACCTCGGGAAAGGCCGAGATCAGCCGCGGGCCCGTCACCGGCGTGAACGGAACTGCGCATTGAAGCTTGGGGTAGTATTGCCCGCCCGCGCGTTCGAATGCCTGCGCCCAGGCATGGTCGAAGATGTATTCGCCCTGGCTGTGGGTCTTGAGATAGCAGGGCGCCACGCCCGCCACCCTGCCGTCCAGTCGGGCGACAAGATGGATCGGGTGCCAACCCGTCCCCTCTCCGACCGAGCCGGATTGCTCCAGCGCGGCAAGAAAGCGGTGTGTGGTGAAGGGATTCGCCTGCGCACCGCAGCCATCCCAAAGGGCGGCGTCGATGCCCAGTATCCCGGGCAGGACGGAGACGCTGAGTTCGCTCATGCCGGGAAAGATATCGGGGGTGCCGCGCTTTGTCAGCGGCCCCCGGTTACTTCCAGGTTTGTGCCCGTCACATAGCTCGCCTGTTCGCTGGCCAGCCACAGGATCGCCTCGGCCACCTCCTCGGCACTGCCCGGACGGCCCATCGGAACACCGGGGGCAAGGATCCGCGCGCGGTCGGGATTGCCACCCGAGGCATGGATCTCGGTCTCGATCAGACCGGGGCGGACGGCGTTGACGCGGATGTTCTGTGGCGCCAGTTCCTTTGCCAGACCGATGTTCAGGCTGTCGATCGCGCCCTTGCTGGCGGCATAGTCGACATATTCGCCCGGTCCGCCCAGCTTCGCCGCGGCAGAGCTGAGCAGCACGATCGAGGACGAGGCCTCGTCCTTGGACCGCTTCAGCCGACGCGCCGCTTCCCGCGCGGTCAGCAATGCACCGGTGACGTTCACGTCCATGACCCGCTGGATCCGGTCCAGCGACATTTCGGCCAGCGGCATGGCCTTCGACAGCATTCCGGCATTGACGATGACGGAATCGATCCGGCCGAAGGCCGCCTCGGCCGCATCGAACAGCGCGATCACCTCGGCCTCGCGAGCGACGTCGACCTGAAGGCCGACGGCGCGGCGACCCGCGGCGCGGATGCGCTCCAGCACCTCCTGCCCGGCCTCGGCGTCATTGCGCCAGCTGATCGCGACATCCCAGCCGCGTTCGGCCGCCAGCAACGCGACGGCGCGGCCAATGCCGCGCGACCCGCCCGTCACGATCATGGATTTGGTTCTGCTCATGCTCCCCCCGGCAGATAATTTTCAAACGTAATGTTGTCGGCCACCGCTCTCGCTGCCTGCTCCTGCGCGGGCGAACGGATGGTCCAGGTCAGGACCGGCACGCCACGCGCCTTCAGGGCAGTGACGGCAGGATTGTCCAGATCGTCCCGGTCATGCGAGACGAAACTTGCCCCGACCCGGTCGAAATCTGCGATGGCCGCGAGACCCTCGCGCGTCGCGTCGTCCAGCATCGGCCAGTCCTCCGCGTCATAGCCGCAGGTGGTCAGACCGACCGCGACCCCCGGCGCCGCAGCGTGGAACGCGGCGATGCTGTGGGGATTGAAGGACATGACCGCGACCGGCCCGTCATAGGCGGCCACAAGCGCCGCCACGCGTTCGGACAGATCCCCGATCTCGTCGGTCGAGCGCAGGCTTTGATCCTTGATCTCGATCAGCAGCGGAACGCGGCCCGCGACTTCGGCCAGCAATTCGGCCAGCGTCGGGATCGCCTCGTCGGTTTCCATCAGGCGCAGCATCGACAGCGTGTCGATTCCCAGCGCACGGACCAGTCCTTCGGCCCCCGTCAGGCGCGGCAGATCATCGTCGTGAAAGACCATCGGCGTTCCGTCCGCCGCCGCCTGGATGTCGCATTCGATGCCGTAGCCGGCGGCGATGGCGGCGCGAAAGGCCGCCATGCTGTTTTCCGGAAGTCCGGCAGAATGCAGCCCCCGATGCGTGATCGGCAGGCTGAGAAAATCGGGATGAAGCGGCATCACGCGATCTCGAAGATCGCTTCGACCTCGACCGCGACTCCGCGCGGAAGCGCGGGGGCGGATACAGCGGCGCGGGCGTGGCGGCCCTTGTCCCCGAACACCTCGACCATCAGGTTCGAGCAGCCATTGATGACCTCGGGCTGGTCGGTGAATTCGGGCGTCGAGTTCACGAAGCCGCCCAGCTTGACGACCCGCTTCACCCGATCAAGTGACCCAAGCGCCGCGCGCGCCTGCGCCAGCAGCGCCAGCCCGCAGGTCCGCGCTGCCTCGGCCCCCGCTTCGACGGCAAGGTCGTCGCCCAGCCTGCCCTTTTGCGCGCTGATCTGGCCCGAGACGAACAGCATGTTCCCCGAGATCACGAAGGGCACGTAATTCGCAGCCGGCGCGGGCGCGTCGGGCAGCGTGATCCCCAGTTCGGCCAGTCTCGTCTCGATGCTCATCTTATCCCTCAGTCTGTAATGGAGGCGCGGAAGTCGCCAAGGACGGCGCGCCATGTCGCCAGCGCGTCCTCGAAATTCTTGCGCCCCAGACCGTCATCCGCAAGCCCGATATCCATTTCCAGAAAGGGATCGCCGGAATCCGCCACGAAAAGCTTGCCGACCGGGTTGTCCCGGTTCCAGTCATTCGCATCCTCGGCCGTCATCGGATGGGTCAGCTTGAAGCTGGTGACGAACTGCATGCGCCGGCAACTGGGCGCGCAGTCATAGAAATAGACGTTGAACAGCGTCTCGTCGATCTCGCTTTCCAGCATTGGCATGCCTTCGACATCGCGGCTGGGGACCACCTTCATGCCTTGTTCTGCCATGATCCGGCCAATGATTTCGGGGTCTCCCGTCACCGCCTCGGCCATCAGCGCGGCGGGGTTCAGGAAGGCAAGCAGGAAGAAGGCGCGTGACGCACGCATG
This sequence comes from Paracoccus sp. KR1-242, assembly GCF_049446195.1. NCBI lineage: Bacteria > Pseudomonadati > Pseudomonadota > Alphaproteobacteria > Rhodobacterales > Paracoccaceae > Paracoccus > Paracoccus sp. KR1-242. Next base: position 179,465 of record NZ_JBMSED010000011.1, on the reverse strand, counting down.
GAACAGACTCCGCCGGAGGGATGGCAGGCCTATTAGCGTTTTGCCGATCAGGCTACCAGAGCTTCCGCGCGCTTCAGATCGACGCTGACAAGCTGGCTGACGCCCTGCTCGACCATGGTCACGCCGAACAGCCGATCCATCCGCGCCATAGTTACGGCATGGTGCGTGATCACAAGGAATCGCGTATCCGTCCGGCGGGTCATTTCGTCCATCAGATCGCAGAAACGCGTCACGTTCGCATCGTCCAGCGGTGCGTCCACCTCGTCCAGCACGCAGATCGGCGCGGGATTGGCCAAGAACACGGCAAAGATCAGCGCCAGCGCCGTCAGCGTCTGCTCACCCCCGGACAGAAGGCTCAGCGTCGACAGCTTCTTTCCGGGGGGCTGGCACATGATTTCCAGCCCGGCCTCAAGCGGGTCGTCGGACTCGACCAGGACCAGCCGGGCCTCGCCGCCGCCAAAGAGATGCGTGAACAAATTGGTGAAATTCTGGTTCACCGTGTCGAAAGCCGCCAGCAGCCTTTCGCGGCCCTCGCGGTTCAGGCTGCCGATCCCCTGACGCAGCTTTCGGATCGCTTCGGTCAGGTCTTCCTTTTCTGCATTCAGCCGGTCGCGTTCGGTTTCAAGCTCCTGCTTGTCCTCACCGGCGCGCAGGTTGACCGAACCAAGCGAATCCCGATTCTGCCGCAGACGCTGGATGCGGTCCTCAAGCGCGGCGGGGGCGATCTCGTCGATCTCGCCCAGCGCTTCGCGCAGGGCTTCGGGTTCGGCCTCGGTCTCGTCAAGGATGCGGGCACGGGCGGCGACCTCGGCCTCGGTCGCGGCTTCTGCCCGCGCTTCGCGCGCGGCCCGCGTCGCCCGCGCGTCCGAGGCGGCACGCTCGGCCTCGCGCTCGGCTTCGGCCGCGACGCGCAGCGCCTGATCGGCAACCGACAGCGCAGCCCGACCACGGGCAAGGCGTGCGGCGGCCTTGGCCTCGGCATCGGTCAGGGTCTCGCGGCGCTCGGCCAGGATCTCGGGCTGGGCTTCGGCCGCTTCCAGCTCGTCCGCGGCATGTTCGCGCCGCGCGACCAACTCGGCGGCGCGCGTTCCCGCCTGATCCAGACGCAGGCGCCAGCCCGAATCCTCCTTGGCGATTTCCTGCAGGCGCCGGATCCGGGCCGTCGCCTCGCGCTTCAATTCGTCCAAAGCACCGCGCCGGGTCATGGTGGCGATGCGCGCGGCCTCGACCCCGGTGCGGGCATGCTCAAGCGCAGCGGCGGCAACGCCGCGATCGGGAAGCTCGGCCAATGCACGCTCGGCCTCGGCCAGTCGCGCCGCGGCGTCGCCAGCATCAGCACGGTGGCGGGCCAGTTCGGTTCGCGCCGATTCGGCACGGCTGCGCGTGGCGGCAAGTTCGGATTCCGCCCGCGTCACTGCGCGCGACGCCTCGGACAGGCCGCGTTCGGCCTCGCGCCGCGCATCGCGGGCCGAACGCTCGGCCCCGCTTGCATCGGCCAGGCGATCACGCAGGGCCTGATGACGCCTTGCGGCGTCCGAGGCCCGATCGCCCACGGCCTGGGCCTGCGCGGTTAGTTCCGCAAGCTGGTTCACCTTTTGCAAATGCAGTGCGGCAGTCGACGAAGCGTCCTGCGCCAGAACGCGCATTCCGTCCCAGCGGTACAAGTCGCCCGAAAGCGTGACCAGGCGCTGACCGGGTGCCAGTGCCTGCTGCATCCGCGCCGCCTCGACCGCGTCACCGACCAGCCCGACCTGCGACAGGCGACGCGTCAGCACTGGCGGAGCGTCGACATGGGGCGCAAGCGGGGCCACGCCCTTGGGCAAGGGTTGTGGCGCCTCATAGCCGGGCAGCGGATGCCAGCCGGAACCATCCTCGGCAAGCCCGGCCGCCAGTTCGTCGCCCAGCGCCGCGCCAAAGGCGGCCTCGTATCCGCGGGCAACCCGCACGAGGTCAAGGATCGAGGCACCGCCAGCATCGCCGCGTTCCACCAGCCGCTTCAGCGCGGCCATTTCGGCGGTCAAGGCGGAAAGCTCGCCCTCGGCCTCGGCGCGGGTGGCGCGGGCCTCGGCCTCGTCCCCCTCAAGGGCACCGCGACTCTCTTCGGCCAGCAGCAGCGCCTCTTCGGCTGCTTCGACGCGCTCATGCGCCTCGTCCTGCGCGATGTCTGCGGCTTCGCGGGCAGCCTCGGCGACGGCTCCAGATTCGTCCGCCTTGGTGGCGGCGGCCTCGGCGGTCGTTGCGGCCCGGTTCGCCCGGTCGTGCATCTGGCGCAGATCATGGGCCAGCCGCTCCGCCGACTGGTGCCGCGCCGACAGTCGCGCGCTTTCGTCGGTCAGTTCGGCCAGCCGGTCCTCGACCTCGCGCAGAACCTCGGCGGCTTCGTCCGCCACCCCGGTCGCAAGCTCCAGCCGCTCGGCGTGACCTTGCCCGGCCTTTTCCAGCTCGCGCTTTTCCCATTCCAGACGTTCGATGACCTCTCCCGCGTCACGGTTCAGGGCGGCTTCGCGCTCGATGTCGCGGTCAAGCTGGGCGATGCGGGCCAGCAGGGTCTTGATGGCTTGGGTCGCGCGGGCCTCGGCCTCGTCCAGCGCCTCGCGCTCGACAGTGGCGCGGGACAGGATTGCCGCGGCGACCTGTTCCTCCTCGCGCAGGGCCGGCAAGTGGATCTCGGCCTCCTCCCGCGCGGCAATGGCGCGTTTCGCGGTCGCCTCGACCTCGCCGGCAAGGCGGATCGCTTCGCGCAGGGCTTCAGCGGTCTGGGCCTTGACCTCTTCGGCCTCGGTCCAGCGGCGATACAGCAGCAGCCCTTCGGCCTGACGCAGCGCGGCACCGATCTCGCGGTATTTTGCCGCCGCGCGGGCCTGCCGCGCCAAGGATGCCGCCTGCGAGGACAACTGGTCCAGCGTGTCATCGACCCGGGTCAGGTTTGCTTCGGCCGCATTCAGCTTCAGTTCCGCTTCGTGCCGGCGCTGGTAAAGCCCCGAGATGCCGGCCGCTTCCTCAAGAATGCGACGACGCGCCTTGGGCTTTGCGTTGATGAGTTCGGAGATCTGGCCCTGCCGCACCAGCGCCGGCGAGTGCGCCCCGGTCGAGGCATCCGCGAACAGCATCTGCACGTCCCGCGCGCGCACTTCCTTGCCATTGATGCGATAGGCGCTGCCAGCATCGCGCGTGATCCGGCGAGTGATGTCCAGCGCATCGGCATCATTCAGGCCGGCAGGGGCCAGGCGGTCCTTGTTGTCGATGGTCAGCGTGACCTCGGCATGGGCGCGCGCGGTGCGGCGTGCGGTCCCGGCAAAGATCACGTCCTCCATCCCCTCGCCGCGCATGGCGGTCGGGCGGTTCTCGCCCATCACCCAGCGCAGGGCCTCAAGCAGGTTCGACTTGCCGCAGCCATTCGGACCCACCACGCCGGTCAGCCCCTCATGAATGACCAGGTCGGTCGGATCCACGAAGCTTTTGAAGCCGTTCAGGCGAAGCCGGTCGAAGCGCAATGGGATTGGTCCTGCATTATGATTATTTTGCGCCAATCCTTGGCGAAAATGCCGGAAAAGTCAATCTGCGCCACAATATGTGGATAACCTGCGGCGGCGATCCACAATGGTTTGAGTTTCCAGCAGCAGAAACAAAAAGGGGCTGCCCAAGGGCAGCCCGTCAATGCGACGATAAGGCGCGCGCGATCAGGCGGCGTCAGCCTCTTCGGCGGCGTGGCGGCGTTCGCTTTCCTCGCGCGACAACGCGACCGAGGTCCGCACACCTTTCGAGACGAATTCCATCAGGCCCTTCACGACGCGTTCGTTCGGATCGATGCCAGCGCAGGACAGGACCTCGCGCCCATCGCGCGAGCGTGCCCAACGTGCAATCTGATCAGGCCCGTTGCCGTATTTTTTGTCATCCGCGATCGCATCATCAAGCGCAGCCAGCACAACGGCAGCAAAAAGCTTGCGGGCACGTTGCCCTTGTTCGAAATTGAAAGCCGAACCATCCACGAAATCGCGCATATACTTAATCCTGTTTTTCTTGCAGTACCGCATCATGACGACGGGGCCCCTGCCCGGTCGTATCCTTCGCCAGCGACGGCGAAGCTAGGCGGGCTTAGCCGATCCCGCCCGTGATTCGGTATGCCCCTACCTACATGACAGCCATGCGCCCCGTGCAAACCCAAGCAAATGCAGCATAGCTTGCGCTTTCTGAAGCTTTCACGACACCCGGAAAACCCCGCCAACCCTTGACAATGGCACAAAGCCGATCCGATTGCGGCGGAACATGGCACTGGATATAGGGGCGCGTAAGCGCGGTTCAAGCGCCGCGACGTCACATCCCTTTCTCAACCTTTCAAGGCGAATTGAATGGCCAAGATCAACGGCAATGAAATCAAGCCCGGCTATGTGCTGGAGCATGACGGCGGGCTTTGGGCCGCCGTGAAGGTCAACCACGTGAAGCCCGGCAAGGGCGGCGCCTTTGCCCAGGTCGAGATGAAGAACCTGCGCGATGGCCGCAAGCTGAACGAACGCTTCCGCTCGGAAGACAAGGTCGAGTATGTCCGGCTGGACAACAAGGACCAGCAGTTCCTGTATGAATCCGAAGGGCGCCTTGTCTTCATGGACAGCGAGACTTTCGAGCAGATCGAGCTGGATGCCGATCTTCTGGGCGACCGTCGCCCCTTCCTGCAGGACGGCATGACCGCGACCATCGAATATTACGGTGACGAGGCGCTGTCGGTCCGCATCCCGCAGAAGGTCGTCTGCCGCGTCGCCGAGACCGAGCCGGTCTTGAACGGCCAGACGGCCTCGAAAAGCTTCAAGCCCGCGATCCTCGACAATGGACTGCGGATCATGATCCCGCCCTTCGTCGGCGCGGATGAGGCGATCGTCGTCAATACCGAGCTGTTCGAATATTCGGAGCGCGCCTGAATCGATGGCGCAGGGGCGGCAAATGCCGCCCTTGTCCCCGCCCGCGACAATGCTTCAAGACGGAACGGACCGAAACGCCGCTTCGTGCGTTCAAGCCAGGTCAAGACGGAGCATGACATGTCGCAACTCACCATCCGCGTCTCGCACGAGAATTACGGCAGCTCGGGACGTTATGTCGCCACCCTGCCCGGCATCGACGGCGAGGCGGAGCTGACCTGGCGTTCGGGGGGGCCCGGCATCATCGTCGCCGACCACACCTATTCCCCCGACACGATGCGCGGCACCGGCGCTGCGACCGCGATGGTCCAGCGGCTGATCGACGATGCGCGCCGTCAGGGATTGCTGATCGTCCCCGCCTGCACCTATGTGCGCGCGCAATTCGACCGGCATCCCGAATGGGCAGACCTGCGCGCGGGCGAAGGCTGACCCCTAGCCGCGGCGCTGGCGCAGCTCTTCGCGCAGGATGTTCAGGAAGACCTGCGCGGCGGGAGTCGGATTGTGGTCACGCAGGGTGACGATCGAATAGGCCGCCACGCTGAGATCGCGGGCGACGCCCAGCCGGGAAATCGGCGCACTGCGCCCTTCGGACGCGAACAGCCGCGCGGCCGAGGTCGACATCACCCCCACCGCCTGCGATCGAAGCACAAAGGCCAGCGTCAGCATCAGCGAACTGGTCGAGATGACCGTCGGCGGCGGAAACAGCCCGTGGTCGATCAGGTAACGCTCGACCGTGCCGCGCAGCATGCTGCCCGTCGGTTGCATCACCCAGTCGTATTCCAGGCAATCGCGCAGGTCGCAGCCCGTCTTCCCCGCCAGCGGATGGTCGCGTCGCACGATCAGCGACAGTGGCTCGGGGCCGATCGGGGCCACGTCGAAGGGCGCAGGATCCTGCGTATCCGGGACGCGGCCGATATACAGGTCCAGCCGCCCGGACAACAGCTCTCCCACCAGGCGGTCGCTGGAAGCGACGTCGATGCGCACGCGCAGATGGGGTTCGGACCGTTCGAGGCTGTGAACGATCGGCAGCACCAGATCCAGCGACGGGCCAGAGACCGAGCCGATATGCACCGACCCCACCCGCCCGCGGTCGATGTCGCGCACCTCGCGCCCGGCGATATCCAGGTCGCGCAGCATGGCGCGCCCCCGTTCCGCCAGTCTTTCCCCGGCGAGTGTCAGGCTGACGCCGCGGCTGTGACGCTGCGTCAGTTGGGCGCCGACGATGCGTTCAAGATCCGACAGCATTCGCGATGCTGCGGGCTGGGTGATGTTCAGGAAGGCTGCCGCAAGGCTAAGCTGCCCCGTCCGCTCGACCGCGACCAGCAGGGCAAGTTGTTTCAGCTTGATTCCCCGAGAGACGAGTTCGTCCCCCACGTCGCGGTTTGCGCGCATGCTTGCGGCCGTTCATCCCAATGTTAGCGCTAAGATATATCATAAACGATATAACGCCCCACAGAAACCGAAATTGACGCCTGCAACGGTGCCAAGCTAGCCTGTCGGCAGGCAGGCGGCCTGACGCCGCTGCCGCGGACGGCTGCCGGGATTGGCCCGGCAGGCCCGCGATGACGGGGGGAAGCACCGGAAGATCCTGCAAGGCGCCGATGAGCGCCCTCTTCTGTCGTGCCCATCAACGGGAGGAAATATGTCTACCCTCAAGAAACTTGCGCTTGCTGCTGCTTCGGTCGCGGCTCTTTCGGTGCCCGGCTTCGCGCTGGCCGAAGGCATGGTCGGCATCTCGATGCCGACGAAGACCTCGGCCCGCTGGATCGATGACGGCAACAACATGGTCAAGCAGTTCCAGGACGCCGGTTACCAGACCGACCTGCAATATGCTGACGACGACATTCCGAACCAGCTTGCCCAGATCGAGAACATGATCACCAAGGGCGTGAACGTGCTGGTCATCGCCGCCATCGACGGCACCACGCTGTCGAACGCGCTGGCGAACGCGAAAGCGGCGGACATCAAGGTCATCGCCTATGACCGCCTGATCCGCGACACGCCGGACATCGACTATTATGCCACCTTCGACAACTTCAAGGTGGGCGTCGAGCAGGCCAACACCCTGGTCGCCGGCCTCAAGGAGCGTTTCCCGGACGTGAAGCCGTGGAACGTCGAACTGTTCGGCGGCAGCCCGGACGACAACAACGCCTTCTTCTTCTATGATGGCGCGATGTCGGTCCTGCAGCCGATGATCGACGACGGCTCGATCGTGATCCCGTCGGGCCAGATGGGCATGGACAAGGTCGGCACCCTGCGCTGGGACCCGGCCACCGCGCAGTCGCGCATGGATAACATCCTGTCGGCCAACTACACCGACAAGCAGGTGAACGGCGTGCTGTCGCCCTATGACGGGCTGTCGATCGGCATCCTGTCGTCGCTGAAGGGCGTGGGCTATGGCTCGGGCGACCTGAAGATGCCGATCGTCTCGGGTCAGGACGCCGAAGTCCAGTCGGTCAAGTCGATCATGGCGGGCGAACAGTACTCGACCATCTTCAAGGACACCCGTGAACTGGCGAAAGTCACCGTCAGCATGGTCGATGCGATGATCAAGGGCGAAGAGCCGCAGGTCAACGACACCAAGACCTATGACAACGGCGTCAAGGTCGTCCCGTCCTACCTGCTGGAGCCGGTTCCGGTCACCGCCGCCAACGTCAAGGACGTGCTGGTCGGCTCGGGCTACTACACCGAAGACCAGCTGAAGTAATCCAACCAACCCGCGCCGCCGCAGGGGAAAGCCCCCTGCGGCGGCGTATTCCTTAGCTAGGGGCAGAAGGTAGCGATGGATCCCATTCTGGAAATGCGGGGAATCACCAAGGAATTCCCCGGCGTCAAAGCCCTGGACAACGTCAACATGGTCGTGCGCCGGGGCGAGATCCGGGCGCTTTGCGGCGAAAACGGCGCCGGCAAGTCGACGCTGATGAAAGTGTTGTCGGGCGTATATCCCCACGGCTCCTATGACGGCGAAATCCTGTATAATGGAAAGCCGATGGCATTCCGGGGCATCCCTGACAGCGAAGCCCAGGGTATCGTCATCATCCATCAGGAACTGGCACTGGTGCCACAGATGTCGATCGCCGAGAACATCTTCCTTGGAAACGAGATCGCCAGCCGTGGCGTGATCGACCGTCACGAGACGAACCGCCGCACGGCCGAGCTTCTGGCCAAGGTCGGGCTGCGCGAAAGCCCCGAAACCAAGGTCGGCGAGCTGGGCATGGGCAAACAACAGCTTGTCGAGATCGCCAAGGCCCTGTCCAAGAAGGTCGACCTGCTCATCCTGGACGAGCCCACCTCATCCCTGAACGAGAATGACAGCGCCGCGCTTCTGCGCCTGCTTGCAGGCTTCCGCGAGCAGGGCATGACGGCCATCATGATCTCGCACAAGCTGAACGAGATTTCGCAGGTCTGCGACAGCATCACCGTGCTGCGCGACGGCTCGACCGTGTCGCACCACACCGGGATGGTCCCGGAAAGCCAGATCATCAAGGACATGGTCGGTCGCTCCATGAACGACCGCTATCCGCCGCGCGAGCCGAAGATCGGCGAAGTGGTGATGCAGGTCCGCGACTGGACCGTCGCCGACCCCCTGCGCGAAGGCCGGATGCTGGTCGACAACGCCAACTTCGACCTGAAGCGGGGCGAGGTTCTGGGCATTGCCGGCCTGATGGGTGCGGGCCGCACGGAGCTGGCGATGAGCCTGTTCGGCCGCTCGGTCGGTGATTTCCGCAAGGGCAGCGTGTCGATCCACGGCAAGCAGGTCGATCTTGCGACCGTACCCAAGGCGATCAAGGCCGGGCTTGCCTATGTGACCGAGGACCGCAAGTCACTGGGACTGGTGCTTGAGGACACGATCCGCCGCAACATCCCGCTGGCAAACCTTGCGGGCATCGCGAAACGCGGCATCATCGACCGCCACCGCGAAGGCCAGGTCGCGCGCGACTTCCGCAAGCAGATCAACATCCGCTCTTCGTCCATCGACCAGGTGATGGCCAACCTTTCCGGCGGCAACCAGCAAAAGGTGGTGCTGTCGAAGTGGCTGTTCTCGGAACCCGAGATCCTGATCCTGGACGAACCCACGCGCGGCATCGACGTCGGCGCGAAATACGAGATCTACACCATCATCCGCGACCTTGCCGCCGCGGGTAAATCCATCATCGTGATTTCCTCGGAAATGCCGGAACTTCTGGGCATCACCGACCGGGTACTCGTCATGAACGAAGGGCGTTTGGTGGGCGACATGCCGACCGCCGAGGCGACCCAGGAACGCATCATGTCGATCATCATCAAGTCGGGCCACAACCTGACCGAGGAAGACATCACCCCCGAAGAGATCGAGGCAGAGGCCGCCCATGTCTGATACCACCGAAACCCGTCCCGGCGGCGATACCTTTGGGTTCATCCGCCGCAACATCCGCGAATACGGAATCCTGTTCGCCCTGATCGTCATCATGGCGTTCTTCCAGATCGTGACCGGGGGGATTCTTTTCCGCCCGGTCAACCTGACGAACCTGTTCCTGCAGAACAGCCACATCGTCATCATGGCGGTGGGGATGCTTCTGATCATCGTCGCGGGCCATATCGACCTGTCGGTCGGGTCGGTCGCGGCATTTGTGGGCGCGCTGGCCGCGCTTATGATCGTGAAGCTGGGCCTGCCGATCCCCGTGGTCGTGGTGCTCAGCCTGGTTGCGGGCGCAATCATCGGCGCCATCCAGGGTTACTGGGTCGCCTATTGGAAGATCCCGTCCTTCATCGTGACGCTGGCGGGGATGCTGATCTTCCGCGGCCTGACCATGTGGACGCTGCAAGGGCAGTCGATCGGCCCCTTCCCGCGCGAATTCCAGATGATCGCCTCGGGCTTCATCCCCGACTTCTTCGGGCCGGACAAGCCGAACACTCTGTCGCTGATCCTGGGCTGGGGCGCCGCACTTGTCATCCTGTGGATGCAGGTCCGCAACCGCCGCCGCGAAGAGACGCTGGGCATCGCGGACGAACCCTTTGCCTTCTTCGTCGCCAAGAACGCGCTGATCTTCGTCGCGCTGGCCTGGATGACCTGGGCGCTCGCGAACTTCCGCGGCCTGCCGAACGTCTTCATCGTCATGGCCGTGCTGGTCGCGCTTTACGCCTTCCTGTCCGAACGCACGACGATCGGCCGCCGCATCTATGCCATCGGCGGCAACGCCAAGGCCGCGAAGCTGTCGGGCATCAACTCGGAACGCGTCGTCTTCCTGACCTTCATGAACATGGGGATGCTGGCGGCGCTGGCCGGCCTGGTCGTTTCGGCCCGCCTGAACTCGGCCACCCCCAAGGCCGGCGTCGGCTTCGAGCTTGACGTGATCGCGGCCGTCTTCATCGGCGGCGCCTCGATGTCGGGCGGCGTCGGCACCGTGATCGGGGCCGTGGTCGGCGCATTCATCATGGGTGTGATGAACAACGGCATGTCGATCCTTGGCATCGGCATCGACTACCAACAGGTCATCAAGGGGCTGGTCCTCATGGCTGCCGTCATCTTCGACGTTTCGAACAAGAGCAAATCGTAATGACTTTCAAACCCGCAGAATGGCCGCGCAAGTTGCGGTCGCAGCACTGGTATGGCGGCAACTCGCGCGACACCATCTATCACCGTGGCTGGCTGAAGAATCAGGGCTATCCGCATGACCTGTTCGACGGTCGCCCGGTCATCGGGATCCTGAACACCTGGTCGGACCTGACGCCCTGCAACGGCCACCTGCGGGAACTGGCCGAAAAGGTGAAGGCCGGCATCTGGGAAGCCGGCGGCTTCCCGGTCGAGGTTCCGGTCTTCTCGGCCTCGGAAAACACCTATCGCCCGACCGCGATGATGTATCGCAACCTTGCCGCCATGGCGGTCGAGGAAGCGATGCGCGGCCAGCCGATCGACGGTGCGGTGCTGCTGGTCGGTTGCGACAAGACCACCCCCAGCCTGCTGATGGGTGCGGCTTCGACCGACATCCCCTCGATCGTCGTCACCGGCGGCCCGATGCTGAACGGCTGGTTCCGCGGTGAGCGCATCGGCTCGGGCACGCATCTGTGGAAATTCTCCGAGGCCGTGAAGGCGGGCGAGATGACGCAGGACGAGTTCCTGGAAGCCGAGCAGGCGATGAGCCGCTCGTCCGGGACCTGCAACACGATGGGCACGGCCTCGACCATGGCGTCGATGGCCGAGGCGCTTGGCATGGCGCTTTCCGGCAATGCCGCGATCCCGGCCGTCGATAGTCGCCGCCGCGTGATGGCGCAACTGTCGGGCCGCCGCATCGTACAGATGGTCAAGGACGACCTGAAGCCCAGCGACATCATGACCAAGCAGGCCTTCGAAAACGCGATCCGCACCAATGGCGCGATCGGGGGGTCGACCAATGCCGTCGTCCACCTGCTGGCGATGGCGGGCCGGGTCGGCATCGACCTGACGCTGGACGACTGGGACCGCTGCGGCCGCGACGTCGCGACCATCGTGAACCTGATGCCCTCGGGCAAATACCTGATGGAAGAGTTCTTCTATGCGGGTGGTCTGCCTGTGGTGCTGAAGCGTCTGGGCGAAGCCGGGCTTCTGCACAAGGACGCGCTGACCGTCTCGGGCGAGACGGTCTGGGACGAGGTCAAGGACGTCAAGAACTGGAACGAGGACGTCATCCTGCCGGTCGAGAAGGCTCTGACCCAGCAGGGCGGCATCGCCGTTCTCAAGGGCAACCTGGCGCCGCTGGGCGCGGTGCTGAAGCCTTCGGCCGCCAGCCCGCACCTGATGCAGCACCGTGGCCGTGCGGTGGTCTTCGAGGATATCGACGACTACAAGGCCCGGATCAACGATGACAGCCTCGACATCGACGAGGCCTGCGTCATGGTCATGAAGAACTGCGGTCCCAAGGGCTATCCCGGCATGGCCGAGGTCGGCAATATGGGCCTGCCGCCCAAGGTGCTGAAAAAGGGCATCACCGACATGGTCCGCATCTCGGATGCGCGCATGTCGGGGACGGCTTATGGCACCGTGGTCCTGCACACCTCGCCCGAGGCCGCGCGTGGCGGTCCGCTGGCGATCGTGCGCACCGGCGACTTCATCGAACTGGACGTTCCGAACCGCCGCCTGCATCTGGACCTCAGCGACGAGGAAATCGCGCAGCGTCTGGCCGACTGGAAGAACCCGGTCGAGCCGCCGGCCTCCGGCTATGCCCGGATGTTCCATGACCATGTCGAGGGCGCCGATACCGGGGCCGATTTCGACTTCCTCAAAGGCAGCCGTGGACGCGAGGTGGGACGTGACAGCCACTGATCTGGCAATCATCGGCTTCGGCAAGATCGCGCGGGAACAGCATCGTCCCGCGCTGGATGCGTCGAGCGCCTTCAACCTGGCCGCGACGGTCGACCCCTTCAACACGGCCGAGGGGGTCAGCGCCTTCAAGGACGTGACGACCTTCCTGGCCGAGCGGCCCGAGGTCGGGGCGGTCGCGCTTTGCACCCCGCCGCAGGTGCGCTTCGCCGTCGCGCGCGAAGCGCTGCTGGCGGGTCGCCACGTCCTGCTGGAAAAGCCGCCGGGCACCACCGTGTCCGAGGTGATGACCCTGCAGCGCATCGCCCGTGATCAGGGCAAGACCCTGTTCACCGCCTGGCACAGCCAGTTCGCGCCCGGCATTCCCGGCGCGCGGGAATGGCTCTCCAGCCGCAAGATCACCGCGATCACCGTCACCTGGCGCGAGGATGTGCGGCGCTGGCATCCGGGCCAGGACTGGATCTTCGCCCCCGGTGGAACCGGGGTCTTCGATCCCGGCATCAACGCCTATTCGATCCTGACCTATATCCTGCCGGTCGCGCTTTACACGACCGGGGCCGAGCTTGAATTCCCGGCAAACCGCGACACGCCCATCGCAGGTCGGTTGACCATGCTGACCGAGGAAGGCGCGCCGGTCGACCTGGACTTCGACTTCCGCGAAACGGGCGTCCAGACCTGGAACATGCGGATCGAAACCGATCGCGGGGTGATGGAGCTGTCGCAAGGCGGCGCGACCATCACTGCCGATGGCGAGGTTCTGTCCGCCGAAGGCGCGCTGGCGGGCGAATACGACCGCATCTATGCCCGCTTTGCCGAGCTGATCGCGAAAGGCGAAAGCGATGTCGACCTGGCACCCTTCCGCCATGTCGCCGATGCCATGATGCTGGGGCGCCGGGTGCAGACCGACGCGTTCGAATGGTAAGCCCCGTCGTGACCGGTCCGGACTGGATCGCGGTCGACTGGGGCACCACCCGGCTTCGCGTCTGGGCCATGCAGGGATCCGAGGTGCTGGACAACCGCTCCTCGGACAAGGGCATGGGCAGCCTGACGCCGGAAGGGTTCGAACCCGCGCTTCTGGAACTGGTCGCGGACTGGCTGGGTGACCAGCCGGTTCCGGTCATCGCCTGCGGCATGGTCGGCGCGCGGACGGGTTGGGTCGAGGCGGAATACCGCCCCACCCCCTGCACGCCGCTTGACCCGCTGCGCGCGACACGACCCCTGGTCGCCGATCTGCGGCTTCAGGTCCATATCCTGCCCGGCCTGTCCCAGATCGACCCGCCCGACGTGCTGCGCGGGGAGGAAACCCAGATCGCGGGATTTCTGGCGCGCAACCCGGATTTCGAAGGCACGCTTTGCCTGCCCGGCACGCATTGCAAATGGGTCCGCATCGCATCCGGCATGGTCGAGGGGTTCCACACCTTCATGACCGGAGAGGTCTATGCCCTTCTGTCGCGCCAATCCGTACTGCGCCTGACCGTCGGCAACGCACGACCTGACATGGACAGCTTTCTGGAAGCTTCGGCCCAGGCGGCGACCAATGCCGACATGGCCCCGGCAGGCCTGTTCCCCCTGCGCGCGGCGGCACTGCTGAACGGGTTGACGGCGGAACAGGGCGCAGGACGGCTTTCGGGCCTGCTGATCGGGTCCGAACTGGCCGCAGCCCGACCGCTATGGAGCGATCGCCGCGTGGTCATCATCGGCGCGCCCGAACTTTCGGCGCTTTACGCGGGGGCCTTGACGCAGGCCGGTGCGGATGCTCATCAAATGGATGGTGGCGAACTGGTCCTTGCCGGACTGACCGCCGCTGCTTCCGCCCTGACGAGGACCACATGACCCAGCCAATCATAGCCATCCTGCGCGGCCTGACCCCGACCGACGCACTTGCCGTGGGCGAGGCCCTGATCGATGCCGGCATCGACCGAATCGAAGTGCCGCTGAACTCTCCCGATCCGCTGGAGAGCATCCGCCTGATGGCCACGGCCTTTGCCGGCCGCGCCACCATCGGCGCCGGCACCGTCCTGACGGTCGAGGATGTGGCCCGCGTCGCGGATGTGGGCGGGCGCATGATCGTTTCGCCCAACACCAATCCCGAGGTCATCCGCGAAACGCGGCGGCTGGGGCTGGAGTCCTATCCGGGCGTGTTCACCGCAACCGAGTGCTTTGCCGCCATCGCCGCCGGGGCCACCGGACTGAAGCTGTTCCCCGCCGATCAGGCCGGGACGGTCGCGCTCAAGGCGCTGCGTGCGGTGCTGCCACGCGACATGTCGGTCTATGCCGTGGGCGGCGTCGGTCCGAACAATTTCGCGGACTGGATCGCAGCGGGCGCGCAGGGCTTCGGCATCGGCAGTTCGCTTTACAAGCCCGGCGACAGCGCCGATCAGGTGGGCCAGCGCGCTCGCGAAATGGTCGCGGCGCTTCCGGCATGAAATACACGCTGTTCGACCCTCGCCCTTGCCTGCTGGGCGAGGGGGCGTTCTGGCACCCCGAGCGCCAGCAGGCCTTCTGGTTCGATATCCTGAACCGCCGGATGCTGAGCCGCAGGCACGGCCGCGAACTGGCATGGAGCTTTGACGATCGTGTCTCGGCGGCAGGCTGGATCGACCACGACAATCTGCTGATCGCCAGCGAAACGGCGCTGTTCCGTTTCGACCTGCGCGATGGCAGCCGTCAGCATCTGGTCGCGCTTGAGGCCGACCGCCCCGACACCCGCTCTAATGATGGCCGCGCCGATCCGCAGGGCGGGTTCTGGATCGGGACCATGGCCACGGATGGAAGCCCGGGACAGGGCGCCATCTATCGCTATTACCGGGGCGAACTGCGCAAGCTGCATTCTCCCGTCTCGATCCCCAATGCGATCTGCTTTTCGCCGGATGGCAAGCTGGGTTATTTCGCCGATACGGATGCCCAGATGGTCTGGGTCCAGGATCTGGATGGCGACGGATGGCCCAAGGGTCAGCCACGCGTCTTCCTTGACCTGCGTGGGACCGACCAGTTTCCCGATGGCGCAGTGACCGATGCGAAGGGCAATTTCTGGAACGCCCGCTGGGGCACCGGCAAGCTGGTCTGCCATGCCCCCGACGGCCAATTGCTGCAATCGGTCGAGCTGCCCGTGAAACAGACGACCTGCCCTGCCTTCATCGGCGAAAGACTGGACCGCATCCTTGTCACCAGCGCGGCGGTCGATCTTGGCGGCGCGCAGGACGGGCGCAGCTGGATGGTGCTGCCGGTCGGCGTGACCGGGCGACCCGAACCACAGGTGCAACCATGACGAAGGACGCTTTCGGCAAGCTGCCCGATGGGCAAGAGGTCAGCCGGATCACCATAGCGGGCCACGGGCTGACCGCCTCGGTCGTCACGCTGGGCGCTTCTCTGCAAGACTTGCGCCTGGACGGGGTCGCGCATCCGCTGGTGCTGGGCTTCCCGACCCTGCCCCCCTATCTGGACGAGGGGCGTTATTTCGGCGCGATCGTCGGACGCTGCGCGAACCGCATCGCCCGCGGCGAGGCCGAAATCGACGGACGCCCCCTTGCCCTGGATCGAAACGAAGCCGGGCGGACGACGCTGCATGGCGGCTCGGACGGGACAGGGGTGCGCAACTGGACAGTCGCCGATCACGGGCCGGATTTCGTCGCATTGTCGGATTACCTGCCGGACGGTCACATGGGCTTTCCGGGAGCGATGCTGGTGCGCGTGCGCTATCAGATCCTGCCCGGTCCGGCACTGCGGATCGAGATTGTCGCGACCTCCAGCGAAACCACGATCTGCAATTTCGCGCAGCACAGCTATTTCAATCTGGACGGCAAAGCCGACATCTCGGACCACCGCCTGACCATCCCGGCCGAGACCTACCTGCCGGTGGACGAGGCGTTGATCCCCTTGGGCAGCCCTGCGCCCGTCGCGGGCACGCATCTGGATTTCCGTCAGCCGGTCCGGCTGGCCGAACGGCTGGGCGGTCCGTTGATCGACCATAACCTGTGCATCGACACGACCCGCCACCACCTGCCCCGTCCCGCGGCAGTGTTGCAGGCGGGAGATGTCCGCATGACGATCGACTCGACCGAACCGGGACTGCAGGTCTATGCCGCCGCCCACATGCAGGGCGGGGCCAAGGGGATCGGCGGCGCGCCTTATGGCCGCCATGCCGGGATCGCGATGGAATCCCAGCTTTGGCCCGATGCGGTCCATCACTGGGATTACCCCTCGACCCTGCTGACCAGCGACCAGGTCTATCGCCAGACGACCGTCCTGGGCTTCACGCGCACCGGAAGCAGTTGACGCACTCATCCGCTTCAAGGGAAATGGTGTTTCAGGAGGAACACCATGACCACGACATCCGCGGCGCCTGCCCCCAGCGGTCCGCAACCTGCCCCCGCCGCCGAGATGCCTGCCGCAGCGCAGATGCATCTGATCCTGCATCGGCGGATCATCAGCGGTGACATCCTGCCCGGCACCCGCCTGTCCGAACAGGAGATCGCGGACCAGTATGACCTGTCGCGCCAGCCGGTCCGCGAAGCCTTCATCCGCCTTGCCGGAGAGGGCCTGCTGGAAGTGCGGCCCCAGCGCGGGACCTTCGTATCGCGCATCGACATGGACTGGGTGCTCAGCACGCGTTTCATCCGCGAGGCGGTCGAATCCGATATCGTCCGCCTTGCCGCCCGGAATGCCCGCCCCGAACAGATCGGGACCCTGCGCGAAATCCTGGTCCGGCAGGACGCCATTCCACAGGGCGACGCCAAGGCTCTGGTGATGCTGGACGAGGAATTTCATTATACTCTGGCCGAAATCGCCGGAAAGGTGATGGCCTGGAACCACCTTCAGGTGCTCAAGGTGCATCTGGACCGGGTGCGGCACCTGGTCTCGGCGGTGACGCCGAACGACATCATGCTGGACCAGCACCGCGCCGTCGTCGACGCCGTCGCAAGTGGTGAGGCGGACCAGGCCGAAACCGCCATGCGCCTGCACCTTCGACGCGTCTTCGGCGACCTTCCGGGCATCATGCAACTGTCGCCCCAGTATTTCGACAAGGCCGAAAAACTGGCATGTATGCATTACGATCTGGCGGTGAATACGTGAAACGTCGTGCGTCCTTCAGGCGCAGTTGACAATGTATACATGAAACATGATCCTTCCTTCCGGAGGAAAGGCGCGGAAACGCGCCATCAGGGAGGAAGATCATGAAACGCAGAGCCGTTCTGCCGCTGCTTGCGGCGGGTTGCATGCTGGGCACCTGGAGCGCCCCCGCATTTGCCGAATATCCCGAACGACCCATCGAAATGATCGTGCCTTGGGGCGCAGGTGGCGGCACCGATGCCGTGGGCCGGATCTTTGCGCAGATCCTGCAGGAGGAACTGGGCAAGCCGGTGAACGTGGTGAACCGGACGGGCGGTTCGGGTGTGGTCGGCCATACCGCCATCGCCCGCGGCAAGCCCGATGGCTACACCATTGGCGTCATGACGATCGAGATCGACATGATGCATTGGCAGGGGCTGACCGACCTGACCTACAAGGATTTCGACATTCTCGCGCTGGTCAACGCCGATCCCGGTGGCATCATGGTGGCCGAGGACGCCCCGTGGAAGACCGCAGCCGAATTGCGCGATGCGATCAAGTCCGAGCCGCCGGGAACCGTCAAGGCCTCGGGGACCGGTCAGGGCGGCATCTGGCACCTGAACCTGCTGGGCTGGCTGATGTCCGAAGGCATCCCGCTGCAATCCGTGCCCTTCGTCCCCAGTCAGGGTGCGAATGCCGGGCTGACCGATATGGTCGCCGGCGGGGTGCAGATGGTTCCCTCGTCCCTGGCGGAGGGACGCGCCCTGATCGACGCGGACCGCGTGCGTGCCCTGGCCAGCATGTCGGACGAACGGCAGGACCTGTTCCCTGACACCCCGACCCTGAAGGAGGCCACCGACTCGGACTGGAAGCTTTCGGTCTGGCGCGCCATTGCCGCGCCGAAGGACATGCCCCCCGAAGCGCGCGAGCGTCTGATCGCGGCCATCGAAAAGGCGTATAACAGCGACGCCTATCAGAACTTCATGAAGGACCGCGGCTTCGGCCTGCGTTGGGCCGGCCCCGAGGAAGCGACCGCGACCGTCGCTGCCGATGACGCCAGCCTTGGCGACATCATGAAAAAAGCCGGCTTGGCAAAGTAAGACAGGGCCGCGGGTGATCCCCGCGGCCTTTTTCCTGCAGTCGGGAAGGGGACCGGCATGAGACTTGGGGACCGCGCGCTTGGCGTGCTGACATTGCTGGGGGGGATCGCGATGTTCATCGCTGCCCGCCAGTTTTCACCGATACCGGGGCAGAAGTACGGGGCCGAGACGCTGCCCACGGTCATTGCCGGTCTGGCCGTGATCGTCGGGATCTGGCTGATCGTGCAGGGCTTGGCGACCGAACGCGGCGCGCCCCTGGCGACCGCGCTCGACTGGGCGGGAGAGCCGCGGACCTGGGCCAAGCTGGGCGCCACCGCGCTGCTGATCCTGGCCTATATCCTGACCGTGGACTGGCTGGGCTTCACCATCGCCAGTCTTGTGCTGGTCGCCGCGATGATGCTGCTGACAGGGACAAAGCCATTGCCGGCGCTGCTGATTTCACTGGTGACCGTGGTCGTCGTGCAATTCGCCTTCGGCAAGATGCTGCTGGTGCCGCTGCCGCGCGGCGCGTTCCTGTCCCTGCCGTGGTGAGGTCCATCAGATGAGCGTTCTCGCACAATCCTTCGCCATGGTCTTCGACCCCCATGTCCTGCTGGTCATGCTGCTGTCCGGCGCCTTCGGCCTGTTTGTCGGCGCCATTCCCGGCCTGACCGCGACCATGGCCACGGCCCTTCTGGTGCCGATCACCTTTTTCATGGAGCCGATTGCCGCAATCGCCTCGATCGTCACGGCATCGGCGATGGCGATCTTTTCGGGTGACATTCCGGGCGCACTGCTGCGCATCCCCGGCACGCCCGCCTCGGCCGCCTATGTCGATGATTCCTATCGTATGACCCGCGACGGCCGCGGCCCCGAGGCGCTTGGCGCACTGCTGGTCTTTTCGGTGCTGGGCGGCGTTTTCGGCACCATCGTCCTGATCGTCGCCTCGCCGCTGCTGGCCGAGGTGGCACTGAAGTTCTCGTCCTTCGAGTATTTCTGGCTGGTGCTGCTGGGCCTGTCCGCGGCGATCTTTGTCTCGCCCGGCTCGATCCCGCGTGGGCTGGTCGCGCTGGTGATCGGGCTGGTGGCGGCCTGCGTCGGGATGGACAACCCCACCGCCGAGCCGCGCTTCACTTTCGGCAATGTCGACCTGCTGGGCGGGATCTCATTCATTCCGGCGATGATCGGCCTGTTCGCGCTGGCCGAAGTGTTCCGATATCTGGTGCGCGGGTACAAGCTGGGCGCGCCGCTGCGCCCCTCGACCAAGGGGATGCTGCGCAGCCAGATCCCGATCATGCGCAAGTATCCCAAGCAGATGCTGCGCGGCAATATCGTCGGTACGCTGATCGGCGCCCTGCCCGGCGCAGGCGCAGACATCGCCGCCTGGATTTCCTACGCCATGTCCAAGCGCTTCTCGCGCGAGCCCGAGAAGTTCGGCAAGGGCCATGTCGAGGGGCTGGTCGAGGCCGGGGCCTCGAACAATGCCGCCGTCAGCGGCGCCTGGATCCCGGCGCTGGTCTTCGGCATTCCGGGCGACTCGATCACCGCCATCGTGATCGGCGTCCTTTACATCAAGGGGATGAACCCGGGCCCGACGATCTTCATCGAACAGGCCCCCCTCATCAACGCGCTTTTCATCGTCTTCCTGCTGGCGAACCTGCTGATGATCCCGCTGGGCTGGATCGCGATCCGCGCCTCGACCACGATCCTCGCGGTGCCGCA
Source organism: Paracoccus sp. KR1-242 (assembly GCF_049446195.1). Taxonomy (NCBI): domain Bacteria; kingdom Pseudomonadati; phylum Pseudomonadota; class Alphaproteobacteria; order Rhodobacterales; family Paracoccaceae; genus Paracoccus; species Paracoccus sp. KR1-242. The sequence continues at coordinate 159,429 of NZ_JBMSED010000011.1, read as the reverse complement.
GCGGGTGCTGATGCCGATCATCATGCTGTTCTGCATCGTCGGGGCCTTCGCCATCACCAACTCGGTCTTCGGGATCATCCTGATGCTGGCCTTCGGCATCCTGGGCTTCATGATGGAGGAAAATGACATTCCCATCGCCCCGGCGATCCTCGGACTTGTCCTTGGTCCGCTGCTTGAACAGCATTTCATCACTTCGATGATCAAATCCGACGGCAACATGCTGGCCTTCTTCGAACGTCCCATCGCGGCCGGGCTGGGAATCTTCACGATCCTTGTCTGGACAGCCCCGCTGATCCGCAAACTGCTCGCCCGCCGCAAGGAGGCCTGGACATGAGCCTGACCACTGCCGTCATCGGCCTCGGCTCGATGGGCCTTGGCGCCGCGCTGTCGCTGGCCCGTGCGGGACTCGACATCCGCGGCGTGGATGTGAACCCGGCCCCGCTGGCCGAGCTCGCGTCCGCCGGGGGCCGACCCGTCGCCACCCCGGCCGAGGCTGCCGCCGCCGACGTGATCTTCGTCTATGTCGTGAACGCAGCCCAGACACGGACCGTGCTTTTCGGTCAGAACGGCGCCGTGGCTGCGGCGCGTCCGGGCACCATCTTCGTCCTTTGCCCGACCATGCAACCCGACGACGCGGTCGCCATCGCCGAACAGGTGCAGGCGGCCGGGATGGTCGCCATCGACGCCCCGGTTTCGGGCGGGGCCACCAAGGCCCGCGAAGGTGCGATCAGCATCATGGCCTCCGGCCCGCCCGAGGCCTTCGCCCGCATCCAGCCCGCGCTCGACGCGATCGCGGCGCGGGTCTTCCGCCTTGGCGACACGCCCGGCGCGGGCAGCCGGATGAAGCTCATCAACCAGCTTCTTGCCGGCGTCCACATCGCCGCCATGGCCGAGGCTATGGTGCTTGCCGCAAAAAGCGGCCTCGATCTTGGCACCGTGCAGGAGGTCATCACCGAATGCGCGGGCAACAGCTGGATGTTCCAGAACCGCGGCCCGCAGGTGGTGTCGGGGGACTACACGCCCTTCTCGGCCGTCGACATCTTCGTCAAAGATCTGGGAATCGTCACCGACAGCGCCCACGCACTTGGCAGCCCGGTTCCCCTGGCCGATGCCTCGCTGGCGTTATACCGCGCCGCCTCGGAAGCGGGGCTCGGGCGCGAGGCCGATGCCGCGATCGCCAAGATCCTGGCGGAACGGGCGGGTGCGACCTTGCCCGTGAAACAGGGCTGATCTTCACTGTTTCCAAAATACCCACGCCGCCCGCGCCACGGGCGGCGTGATTGTCAGATCGCGCGCAAGGCCGGCAACCAGCCCAGGCTGTCGCCGGTCGGACCGACGGGGCGGTACTCCGCGCCGACGGGCCGGGCCCAGCCCAAGTCGCGCAAAGTCGCGCAGATATGACGGAAATCCAGCTCGCCATGATCCGGGGTGCCCCGGTCGGGAACGGCCGCGATCTGGACATGCCCGATCACCGGCTGCAATGCCTGCAAACGGCGGGTCAGATCGCCTTCCATTATCTGCAGGTGATAGCAGTCGAACATCAGTTTCAGGTTCTCGTGCCCGGCGCGTTCGATCAGGTCCAGCGCCTGCCCCGAATGCGTCAGGAAATAGCCGGGCGCGTCATGGCGGTTCAGCGGCTCGATCAGGATCGTCAGCTCGGGCGCGGCGCGGCAGGCATGATCCAGATTGGCGCGGAACACGGCCTCGGCGGCCGGACCTTCGGCAAAACCCGCCATGACGTGAATGGCGCCGCAGCCGATGGCACGGGCATAGGCAATGGCGCGGTCGATCTCGGCACGGGCCTCGGCCTCGCGTCCGGGCAGGGCCGACAGGCCGTTTTCGCCCGGCTTACCCCGCAGCGTGTTCAGGCCCAGCATCTCCAGGCCGGTTTCGGCCAGCGCCGCGGCGACCGCCTCGGGCGCCTGCTCATAGGGCCAATGGCATTCGACGGCATGGAAGCCGGCTGCCGCCGCCGCGCGGATCGCGTCGGGCAAGGCCAGATCGTTCCACAGAAAGCCGAGATTGGCTGAAAACTTCATCCTTCCCTCCTCAAGGAATCGGGCGGCGGGACAGGCCCGCCGCCTTTCGTCACTCAGGCGCGGCGGACCTTCTGGGTCTGCTCGCCCAGGCCCTCGATGCCCAGACGGATCGTCTCGCCGCCCTTCAGAAAGACCTGCGGGTTCTGCCCCATGCCGACGCCCGGAGGCGTGCCGGTGGTGATCACGTCGCCCGGCATCAGGGTCATCAGCCGCGAGCAATAGGCGATCAGCTTGGCCACGCCAAAGATCATCGTCTTGGTCGAGCCGTCCTGATAGCGCTTGCCATCGACCTCAAGCCACATCGACAGGTTGCCGGCATCGGCCACCTCGTCGCTGGTGACAAGCCAGGGACCGATCGGGCCGAACGTGTCGAACCCCTTGCCCTTGTCCCAGGTCTGGCCGCGTTCCAGTTGCCATTCGCGTTCGGACACGTCGTTGATGACGCAATAGCCCGCGACATGGTCAAGCGCCTCGGCTTCCGAGACCTTGCGCGCGGTCTTGCCGATCACGATGCCAAGCTCGACTTCCCAGTCGGTCTTGGTCGAGCCCTCGGGGATCACCACGTCGTCGTTCGGGCCGACGATGCAGCTGGTCCATTTGTTGAAGACGACTGGCTCGGCCGGGACGGGCATCCCGCTTTCCGCGGCGTGGTCGGCATAGTTCAGGCCGATGGCGATGAACTTGCGCACGTGACCGACGCAGGCGCCCAGACGGGGCGAGCCTTCGACCACCGGCAGCGAGGCGACGTCGATCGCGGCCAGTTTCGCCAGCCCCTCGGGGGTCAGCGCATCATCCGAGATGTCGGCCACGTGGCCCGACAGGTCGCGAATCTTTCCCTCGCCGTCCAGCAGGCCGGGCTTTTCCTGGCCCTCGGGGCCATAGCGCAGCAGTTTCATCTGTCCTCCTTATTTCGGGTTGTCGAATGGGATTGTTCCGATGGTAATGCGATCGCGGAAGTGCGAATTGCGGCAATTCTCTTTCTACGTCCGGACAGCCAAAGCAGCGCGCCGCCCGAGATGATGACCACCGCGCCCAGAAGCGTCGATACCCCCGGCACCTGGCCAAAGACCAGATAGCCCGCGACGCTGGCAAACAGCAGTTGCAGATAGACGACGGGGGCTAGGACCGAGGCGTCGGCGATGCGATGGGCCAGCGTCACCAGACTGTGGGAACTGGCCCCGATCACGCCGATAAGCACCATCAGCACCACCGTCAGCCAATCATGCGGCTGCTGCCATTGCATCAGCGCAAACGGCGCAAGGCTGATCGTCGCAATACCGCTGGCCCAGATCTGCTGGGTCGCCGTCGATTCCGCCGCCAGCATCCGGCTGAGGATGAAATAGACCGAGGTGCAAAGACAGGCCCCCAGCGAATACAGGATCGCCGGATGGAACCCCGCCTGCCAGGGCGAGACGACGACCAGCACCCCCAGGAATCCCAGCAAAATGGCGACGAACTGGGCGACGCCGACCTTTTCACCCAGCACCGGCACCGCCAGCAGGGTAACCAGGACCGGACTTGCGAACATGATCGCCGTCACCGTGGTCAACGGCAGCACGCTCAGCGCGACGAAGTTCAGTGCAGTGCTGCCCAGAAGCGCCAGCGAACGCAAAAGCTGCAGCCGCGGATTGACCGAGCGCAGGACGCCCCAGCCCCGCCGCGGCACCGTGGCCGCAAGCGTCGCAACCAGATGCACCGCATAGCGCACGAAGGCGACTTGCATGGTGGCAAGCCCTGAAACCAGAAGCCATTTGGCGGTCGTGTCCTGCCCGGCGAACAGCACCACGGCGCCCGTCATCAGGGCCATGCCCTTGAGGTTGTTCCCCATGCTCATTCCGGGCGGTCTTCCCCTGTCGCGGTCTGCGCGGCGCCATCGCCGTCCTGCTCCAGGAAATGGTCGCGGATATTCGCGATCATCGCACCAAGATGGGCGCCGATCTCGGCCTTGATGGCCGCGACATCGCGCAGGGCCAGCGCGGCGTGGATCGCCTTGTGCTGGCGCAGGACGCGTTCGCGCGACAGCTTGCGCCGCGCCGACAGATAACGCGCGCGCCACAGCCGAGCCATATAGGCGCCATGCGTTTCCGCCAGCGCAGCGTTATGCGAGGCGGCGACGATCGCGGAATGGAACTGCATGTCCAATTCGAACACATCCAGCGTATCGGCCTCGCCATAGATGGTCTCGATCCGGTCCTTGAGCGCGCCGATGGCCGCGATCTCGTCATCGCTGGCCTTTTCGCAGGCCAGCTCTCCCGACAGCAACTCCAGCGCGTGCAACACGCGAATCTGGTCGATGATCTCGGCCAACGAGGGGTTGGCGACGACCGGGCTGCGCAGCGGGCGAAGCTGGACCAGCCCCTCTTTCGCCAGAATGCGGATCGCCTCGCGCATGGGGGTGCGCGAGACGCCCTGCCTTTCGGCATTGTCGCGTTCCTTGATCGGCGCGCCGGGGGGCAGGTTGCCGCGCAGGATTTCCCGGCGCAGTTCATAGGCGATGGCCTCGGCCAAAGTATCCTCGGTCATCGCCGGCCTTCCTTCAGTTCACCGGCGTGACGGCAGGCTTGCCGTCCAGCAGGTCGCGCAGGTTCCTGCGCTGCAATTCCCCCATCGCCGCACGCGTCTCAAGCGTGGCAGAGCCGACATGCGGCAGGATCGTTGCGTTTTCCAGCGCAAGAATGCGCGGATCGGGCGCAGGCTCGCCCCGGAACACGTCCAGCCCGGCCCCGCGCAGGCGACCGTTCTGCAGCGCGTCGATCAGCGCCTCTTCGTCGATGACCGAGCCGCGGGCAATGTTGACGATGACGCCGTCCGGTCCCAGCGCGGCGATCACCTCGGCCGAGACGAGACCTTCGGTCTCGGGCCCGCCGACGACCGCGATGACCATGTCATCGACGGCGGACGCCAGCGCCACGGGGTCGGTATGCCAATGCCAGCCGGGGGTTTGCTTTTCGCTGCGCGAGAAATAGTGGATCTCGCACTTGAAGGCGGCAAGCCGGTCCGCGATCTCGCGCCCGATGCGGCCAAGACCAAGGACACCGACCTTGCGGCCCGACATCTTGCGCTGCAGAGGATATTCCGGCCCCTTAGCCCAATGTCCTTCGCGCATCCAGCGCTCGGCGGCGTTCATGCGGCGGCTGTCCGCGATCAGCAATGCCAGCGCCAGGTCTGCGACATCATCGTTCAACACATCGGGCGTGTTCGTCACGGTGATGCCGCGCGCGGTCGCCGCGGGAATGTCGATGGCATCGAAACCCACGCCGAAATTGGTGATGAAGCGCAGGTTGGGCAGCAGGTCCATGACCTGCGAACCCAGCCCCTTGTGGCCCAGGAAGGCCAGCGCCACCACCTTGGCCCGCTCGGCCTCGGGCAGGTCCGCGATCAGCTCGGGGCCGGCAAGATGCGGTGCGGCGAACTGCTCGCGCAGCGCCTTGATGTCACGCTCGGCATAAGGGCCGACAGCCAGAACCTCGGCCATGCCTCAACCCCGACCGATATAGGGCATATTGGTCGCCATGACCGTCAGCCACTGGATATTCGCGCCATCGGGGACGCTGGCCATATGCAGGACCGAATCCGCCACGGTCTTTGCGTCGATCACCGGCTCGACCTTGATGGATCCGTCAGCCTGCGGCACGCCCTTGGTCATCGCCTCTGCCATGTTGGTCAGGGCATTGCCGATATCGACCTGTCCGCAGGCGATGTTGAAGCGCCGCCCGTCCAGCGACAGCGTCCGGGTCAGGCCCGTCACCGCGTGTTTCGACATGGTATAGGGCGCCGAGCCGGGACGCGGCACGTCTGCAGAGACCGAGCCGTTGTTGATGATGCGTCCGCCCATCGGGTCCTGATTGCGCATCTGCCGGAAGGCAGCACGGGCGCAAAGGAACATGCCGCTGATGTTGACGTCAGCGACGGTGCGCCATTCCTCGACGCTGATCTCGTCGATCATCTTCGAGGGCAGCACGGCACCCGCGTTGTTGAACAGGACATCCAGCCGGCCCCATGCCGCGACCGCCTTGGCAAAGGCCGCATCGACCGCCGCCGGATCGGTCACGTCGCAGGGCAGAACCAGTGCGTTGGCATGGCCCGCCGCGGTTTCCGTCAGCGCCGCTTCGCGCCGTCCGATCAGGCCGACCTTCCAGCCCTTTTCCAGAAACAGTTGCGCCGTGACGCGGCCCACGCCGCTGCCGCCACCGGTGATCAGGATGTTCTTCACGAGGTTCTCCTCCCTCAATTCCATCAATGGTTGTCGCGCGGCAGGGTCTGACGCACGCGCTGATAGGCGGTTGCAAGCTCAAGGCAGCCGCCCTTGTCAAGCTGGCCGACCTCCTTGCGGTAGATCTCTTCCCAGGGGGTCTGGCATTCCAGAACCGGGGGCGTCCAGGCATCCTTGCGCGCCTGCCATTCGCCCTCGTCGACCAGCGCGTCCATCCGGCCCGCATTCAGGTCCAGCCGCACGCGGTCCCCGGTCCGCAGATAGGCCAGCCCACCACCCACGACCGATTCCGGCGAGGCGTTCAGGATGGACGGGCTTTCGGATGTCCCCGACTGCCGCCCGTCGCCCACCGTCGGCAGATGGTTGATGCCCTTTTTCAGCAACGCATCCGGCGGCTGCATGTTCACCACCTCGGCGCTGCCGGGATAGCCGACACAGCCGACGCCGCGGATGAACAGGATGCAATTCTCGTCGATGCCAAGCGCCGGGTCGTTGATACGGTCGTGGTAATCCTCGGGGCCTTCGAAGACGATGGCGCGCGCCTCGTGGACGCCCTCATTCCCCGGTTCGGACAGGAATCGCTGGCGGAAGTCCTTCGAGATCACGCTGGTCTTCATCAGCGCGCTGTCAAACAGGTTGCCCGTCAGCACGATGAATCCCGCATTCTCGCGCAGCGGGTTGCCATAGGGACGGATCACCGCCTGATCCTGGCTTTCCCAGCCGATCAGATTCTGCCCCATGGTCTGGCCGGTCACGGTCATGACCTTTTCATGCAGGCGGCCGGCTTTCTTCAGCTCTCCCATGACGGCAGGCACGCCGCCCGCATGGAAGAAGCTTTCGCCCAGATACTCGCCCGCAGGCTGCATGTTGACCAGCAGAGGCACGTCGAATCCGACCTTCTGCCAGTCGGTCACGTCCAGCTCGACCCCGGCATGGCGGGCGATGGCCTGCAGATGCGGCGGAGCATTGGTCGATCCGCCGATGGCCGCGTTGACGATGATCGCGTTTTCAAAGGCTTCGCGGGTCATGACGTCGCTGGGCTTGATGTCTTCATAGACCATTTCGACGATGCGCTTGCCGGTCTGATAGGCCATGTTCATGCGCTCGCGGAAGGGCGCCGGAATGGCCGAGCAGCCGGTCAGCGACATGCCAAGCGCCTCAGCCATGGCGTTCATCGTGCTGGCGGTGCCCATGGTGTTGCAATGGCCAAGGCTGGGCGCGCTGGCGCAGACGCGGGACATGAACTCGTCATAGTCGATCTTGCCCTCGGAGAGCAGGCGGCGGCTTTCCCAGACCACGGTGCCAGATCCGGCGCGCTTGCCCTTCCACCAGCCATCCAGCATCGGGCCGCCGTTCAGAGTGATCGCGGGAATGTCGACGGTCGCCGCGCCCATCAGCATCGCGGGGGTGGTTTTATCACAGCCGGTGGTCAGCACGACCCCGTCCAGCGGATAGCCGTGCAGCACCTCGACCAGACCCAGATACGCCAGGTTGCGGTCGAGCGCCGCGGTCGGGCGCTTGCCCGTCTCCTGAATCGGATGGACGGGGAATTCCATCGGGATGCCGCCACCGTCGCGGATGCCCGCCTTGATGCGGTCCATCAGGAAGACGTGGATCTTATTGCAGGGCGCAAGGTCGCTGCCCGTCTGGGCAATGCCGATGATCGGGCGGGCCGATTGCAACTCTTCGCGGGTGAACTGCTGATTCAGGTAACGCTCGATATACAGCGCGGTCATGCCGGGATTGTTCGGGTTGTCGAACCATTCCTGGGACCGGAAGCGCTTGTTTGCTTTGGTGTTCGCCATGGCTTGCCCCCTCCGTTAAGCCAGCTACGCCAAACTTGGTATACCAGAGGAACCGGCGGCGAAAGGGGGCAGCTTGCGCCCGGTGCAAAATGGTATACCATCCGCGGCGATTATTTCTGGGAGGCCGTCATGGCTAAATACGAGGGCATCTGGCCGGTTGCGCCGGTTTCATTCAACGACGACGGCTCGGTCGATTACGACGGCATGCGCCGCATCCTCGACTGCATGGTCGACCAAGGTGTGGACGGGATTTGCATCCTTGCCAACTTCTCGGAACAGTTCCTGATCTCGGATGCCGAGCGCGAAGAACTGACCCGCGTTTCGATCGAGCATGTCGCCGGCCGCGTGCCGGTGATCGTGACCATCAGCCATTATGCGACGCCGATCGCGGTCGAGCGCGCCCAGCTTGCCAAGGATCTTGGCGCGGCGATGGTCATGATGATGCCCCCCTATCACGGCGCTCTGCTGAAAGGCACGGCCGAGCAGACGTTCGAACAATTCGCCCGCGTCGGCGATGTCGGCATCCCGATCATGATCCAGGACGCGCCGCTGTCGGGCGTCGACCTGCCCGTGCCGCTGCTGGTCCGTATGGCGCGCGAAATCGAGATGGTGAAGCTGTTCAAGATCGAATGCCCCCGTGCGGCGGCAAAGCTGCGCACGCTGATCGCCGAAGGCGGCGACGCGATCGAGGGTCCCTTCGACGGAGAGGAAGCCATCACCCTGCTGGCAGACCTGGACGCGGGTGCGACGGGCTCGATGACCTCGGCCATGATCCCCGACCAGATCAAGCCGGTGCTGACCCATTGGAAGGCCGGTGACCGCGCCGCCGCCACAGCCGCCTATGCCCGCATCCTGCCCGCGGTGAACCACGAGAACCGCCAATGCGGCTTCCTGTCGGCCAAGGCCGTCATGGTCGAAGGCGGGGTGATCAAGTCCGAATTCAGCCGCCACCCGATCCCCGCGCTGCACCCGGCGACCCGCGCCATGCTTCTGGATCTGGTCCGTCCGCTGGATCCGGTCGCCCTGCGCTGGGGCAAGTAAGCCGCAATGCCTCCCCGTCCGCGACACGCGGGCGGGGGAACCTGCAGGAGCCGGCTCCTCCCCCTGCCCCGATGCGCCAATCTGGCGCGCGGCATACCATCGAACCACTGGCGCCACCCGAATCGGCAATGTATACATAGCTGACCGAAGCGAGGGAGGAAGGTTCGGACATGAAGCTGTTGATCATTGGCGCGGCCGGCATGGTTGGCCGCAGGCTTGCGGAAAACATCCTGAAGACCGGCAAGCTGGGCGACAAGCCTGTGGATGCACTGACCGCCTTCGACGTCTTTCCCGCCGACCTGTCATCGACCGATGCAGTCCCCGTCAAGGTGCTGTCCGGCGACATCGCGGACCGCGCCACGGTTGATGGGCTGGTCGCCGATCGACCTGACGTGATCTTCCATCTTGCCGCCATCGTCTCGGGCGAGGCCGAGGCCGATTTCGACAAGGGTTATGCCATCAACATGGACGGCACCCGCCATCTGTTCGAGGCGATCCGCGCGCAGGGACCGGATTATCACCCACGTGTCGTCTACACCTCGTCCATCGCCGTGTTCGGCGCCCCATTCGAGGAAAAGATCACCGACACCTTCATCACCGCACCCATGACCAGCTATGGCGCGCAGAAGATGATCGGAGAGCTGCTGCTGAACGACTATTCGCGCAAGGGCTTCTTCGATGGCGTCGGCATCCGCCTGCCCACCATCGTCGTGCGCCCTGGCAAGCCGAACAAGGCGGCCTCGGGCTTCTTCTCGGGCATCATCCGGGAACCGCTGGCGGGCATGGACGCCGAGCTGCCGGTCGAGGATGACGTCCGCCACTGGTTCGCCAGTCCCGATGCCGCAGTCGGCTTCCTGCTGCATGCCGCGACCATGGACACGGCACAGCTTGGCGTGCGGCGCTGCCTGACGATGCCGGGCCTCAGCCTGACCATCTCCGAGGTGCTGGATGCGCTGCGCGAAGTCGCCGGGGCGGATGCGCTGGCCCGCGTGAAACGCGTCCCGAACGAGACGATCCGCACCATCGTCGCAGGCTGGCCGACCGATTTCTCGCCCGAGCGGGCGTTGGCGGCGGGCTTTACTGCCGATCCGGACTTCCAGTCGATCATCCGGGCCCATATCCGCGACACCGCCGATGCGGCCGGCTGAGCCGACAGGCAGCCGAAAGAACGACCGGGGCAAGCCGCGCTCGTCCCGGCCGGTGCCCAGCCTGCAGGGGTTGACCGAGATGGCCGCGCGCGAGCGGGCCTATCACGACCTGCGCTATCGCATCCTGACCGGGCGGCTTGCGCCCGGCACGACGCTTCTGGAAACCGAGCTGGCCGCCTTGCTGTCGCTGTCGCGAACCCCCGTGCGCGAAGCCGTCATCAAGCTGGCCGAAGAAGGGCTGGTCGAAGTCCGGCCACGCCACGGCGTTACCGTCAAGGCGCTGTCCTTGCAGGATTTCGGCAATATCCTCGACGTCTTCTCGGCGCTTGAGGTCAGGGCCTTCGAGCTGACGGCCGAACGCGGCCTGAGGATCGAGGACGTCCGTCGTCTCGGCCGGATGCTGGACGAGATGGAAAATGCGACCGCCGTCGGCGACATCACCCGCTGGTCCGAACTGGACGACGAATTCCATTCCGAAGTGGTGGCGCTTTGCGGCAACCAGCGCCTTCAGACCGCGATCAATGCCTTCTGGGGCCAACAATATCGTGCCCGCCTGATGATCCTGCCGCTTCGTCCGATGCCGGTGGAATCGAATGACGAACATCGCAGCACCTTCGCCGCCCTGCAGGCGGGCGACAGGGCGCTGACGCGCGAAAGGCATAATGCCCATCGCGACCGGGCCGACCGGCAGCAGTTGGACCTGCTGCGCCGCTCATTGGGCAGCAATGGCCTGGCCTGAGAAATCTCCAAGGAACGGATGAGGGAGCAGCAATGAACAAGATCGATCTGGACGGCCGGCTTGCGGTCGTGACCGGCGGCGCGCAGGGAATCGGCCTTGCCGTCGCGCAGCGCTTCGTCGAAAGCGGCGCGCGGGTAATCCTGTGGGACCGCGACGGGGCTGCGGCCGAACGCGCCGCGGCAAGCCTGGGGGCCGCAGCCTCGGCCCGTCAGGTCGAACTTGCCGTCGACACCGAGATCGAGGCGGCGGCGGCAGAAGCCGGTCCCGTCGACATCCTGGTCAACAATGCCGGCATCACCGGCGGCAACGCCAAGACATGGGAGCTTGATCCCGCCGTCTGGCGCCAGGTGATCGAAGTGAACCTGAACGCCCCATATATCGCTTGCCGCGCACTGGTGCCCGGCATGATCGAGCGCGGCTATGGCCGGATCGTCAACGTCGCCTCGATCGCAGCCAAGGAGGGCAACCCCAATGCGGCGCATTACTCGGCCTCCAAGGCCGGCCTGATCGCGCTGACGAAATCGCTGGGCAAGGAACTTGCCGGGACCGGGATCCTGGTCAACGCGATCACCCCGGCTGCCGCCCGCACGCCGATCTTCGACCAGATGACCCAGGAGCATATCGACTACATGCTGGCGAAAATCCCGATGAACCGCTTCCTGGAACCGGCCGAGGCAGCCTCGCTGGTGGCTTGGCTTTCTTCCGAGGATTGCGCGTTTTCGACCGGCGCGGTCTTCGACATTTCGGGTGGCCGCGCGACCTATTGACGTGGCTGCCGGGGGCTTTCGGCCCCCGGACCCCCGAGGGTATTTTCGAAACAGTGAACGGGGCAGCGCCGCTTTCGCCGTTTTGCAAATACCCCGGGGGGAGTCCGAAGGACGGGGGGCAGCGCCCCCCTTATTCCTTGACGGCGCCGGTCATCGAACTGACGTAGTAATCCACGAAGAACGAATACAGGATCACGACCGGCAGCGACCCAAGCAGCGCCCCGCTCATCAATGCGCCCCATTCATAGACATCGCCGCGCACCAGTTCGGTCAGGACGCCAACCGGGATCGTCTTGTTTTCCGAGCTGGAGATGAAGGTCAGCGCATAGATGAATTCGTTCCAGCTGAGCGTGAACGCAAAGATCCCGGCCGAGATCAGGCCCGGCACCGCCAGCGGCAGCACGATCTGGGTCAGGATCTGCCAGCGCGTCGCGCCATCGACCAGCGCCGATTCCTCAAGCTCATAGGGGATCGAGCGGAAATAGCCCATCAGCAACCAGGTGCAGAACGGGATCAGGAAGGTCGGATAGGTCAGGATCAACGCCAGCTTGCTGTCGAAGATTCCGATCTGGAAGACGATCACCGACAGCGGGATGAACAGGATCGAGGGCGGCACGAGATAGGCCAGGAAGATCAGCAGGCCAGTGATCCGCGCGCCGCGAAAGCGCAGCCGCTCGATCGCGTAGGCCGCGAAGACCGAAGCGGCAAGCGACAGGAAGGTCGAACAGACCGCCACGACCAGCGTGTTCCACAGCCAGCCCGGGTAGCTGGTTTCAAACAGCAGGTACTTCATATGTTGAAGCGTCGGCCCCACCACCCAGAAGGGGCTGTGGTTCTGGTAATCGGTCAGCTGGGCGTTCGGCTTCACCGCCGTGATCGCCATCCAGTAGAACGGGAACAGCAGCACGAAGATGAAGCAGGCCAGCGGCAGCCAGACCAGGAAGATCTTGCGCCCCCGGCTTTCGAACTGGTCCATGCCCTCATGGTCGTCGGTGACGGTTGCCTGCTGGGCCATCAGTCTGCTCCCTGCTGCCATTTGCGGCGCTGAAGGCCGAAGAAGCTGAAAAGGATCGCGGCCAGCAGGAAGGGGATCATCGCGACTGCGATTGCCGCCCCTTCGCCCAACTGCCCGCCGGGAATGGCGCGCTGGAAGCTGAGTGTCGCCATAAGGTGCGTCGCATTGACCGGCCCGCCGCGGGTCAGGACATAGATCAGCTGGAAATCGGTGAAGGTGAACAGGACCGAGAAGGTCATGACCACCGCGATGATCGGTGTCAGCAGCGGCAGCGTCACACGACGAAAGCGCTGCCAAGGGGTTGCGCCGTCGATGGCCGCGGCCTCGTTCAGGGATTGCGGAATGGTCTGCAACCCGGCCAGCAGCGAGATCGCGACAAAGGGAATCCCGCGCCAGACATTCGCCGCCATCACCGACAGCCGCGCGTTCCAGGGATCGCCCAGAAAGTTGATCGGCTGGCTGATGATGCCCCATTTCAACAGCACCCAGCTGATGATCGAGAACTGACTGTCGAAGATCCACCAGAAGGCCAGCGCCGACAGCACCGTCGGCACCACCCAGGGCAGGAGGATGATGGCGCGGAAGAAGTTCTTGAAGGGCAGGTGCCGGTTCAGAAGCAGCGCCAGCCACAGGCCCAGGCCAAATTTCAGGACCGAGGCGACGACGGTGTAGAACAGCGTGTTGAAGACCGCCAGCCAGAAGACCGGGTCGTCCATCAGCCAGGCATAGTTCTCAAGCCCGATCCAGACACCGGGCCGGCCGATCCTGGCATCGGTGAATCCAAGCCAGACCCCCAGGCCCAGCGGATAGGTCAGGAAGCACAGCAGAAATGCCGCCGCGGGCAGCATGAACAGCAGGCCGAGGCCATTGCGGCTTTCGACAAAGCGCCGCCACAGCGAGGCGCGCGGTTCGGGCGGGGGGGGCATGTGCTGCTCCTTCCTCACATCGGAAAGGGGGGCGCCCGAAGGCGCCCCGATGCGGTCAGCGGTAATAGCGCGCGATGCGGCGCTCGGCATTGGCGATCGCTTCCTCGGCCGTGCGCTGGCCGGTCACGGCCTCGGCGAACATGTCGACCAGGACGTAATCGGCCATGACCCCAGCGGATGCCGGTCCCAGCGGGCCAGCATAGCCGTTGGCGCGAAGCGATTCCGAGGCCTTCGCATAGGGCGCGTGCACCGGGTTCGAAGTCCAGACCGGGTTGTTGGCAAAGCCCTTCAGCGCCTGGCAGCAATAGGCGCTGGCGCCGGTCAGCCAGGCGTTCATGCGATCGGCCCCGTACATGAACTCGAGATAGGCCTTGGCGGCATTCGGGAACTTGCAGTGCTGGAAGATCGAGATGGTCGAGGTCTGGTGCAGTTCGACTGACTTGCCGACCGGGCCGATCGGCAGGTTGCTGGTGCGAATGTCCTCACCCAGCGCCTTTGTCGCCTCGTCCTTCATCGCCGCATAATACAGCGAGACGCCGTTCGCGGTCAGCGAGATGTCGCCCGCCAGGAAGGCGCGGTTGTTGTTGATGTCGAGCCAGCTTTCCGTGCCCGGAACGAAGACCGCGTACAACTTCTTGGCGTATTCGATCGCAGCCAGTGTCTCGGGGCTGTTGATCGCGACTTCGCCCTTTTCGTTCACGGTCTGGCCGCCATGGCTCCAAAGCAGCCAGTGGACGAAGTTGTTGCCATCGCCGACCGCCTTGCCGAAGGGGAAGCCAGCCGGTGTGCCCTTTTCCTTCAGCGCCGTGCACAGCGCCAGGAAGCCTTCGGTATCCTTGGGGAATTCCTCGAACCCGGCGGCCTTCACATGGCTGTCGCGATAGCAGATGGCGTTGCCGATGGCGCAAAGCGGGGTCGAGATGAACTTGCCATCCTGTTCACCATAGGCGCGCAAGCCGTCATACCAGCCGCCGTTCTTCTCGCCCAGCATGGTGCAAAGATCGGTCACGTCGACCAGCTTGTCCGGGTACTGGAAGGGGTCGTCGAACCAGCTCATCACCATGTCGGGGCCCGAGCCCACGTTCGCGGCGACGGCGGCTTTCGGACGCACATCCTCCCAGCTTTCCTGGTCGATGCGGACTTCGACGCCGGTCGCTTCCGTGAAGGCCTTGGTGTTGGCGTTCCACGCCTCTTCCTCGCCCTTGACGAAGGGCACCCAGCGCAGCAGGCGCAGGCTGGCGCCCTGTTCGGGGGTGAACATCGGAGCCCCTGCCGCCTGTGCCAAGGCCGGACGGGCAAAGGGGCTGGTCAACACGGCGCCGGCCGCAAGCGCGGCGCCGCCCTGCAAGAGCTTTCTGCGGTCGATGGACATTGCTTCACTCCTCCCAAAGTGCAATGCGGCCGTTTCGCGGCCCGTTATACCCGCCCGCCCAAAGGCAGGCGGGGCCAGTCAGTCCGTCAGGCGCACCCCGCTGTCAGCGTCGAACAGGTGCACGGCGGTCGGGTCGATGGCGACATTCACCACCTCGCCGGGCCCGGCGCTCACGCGGTCGCGGAAGACGCAGGTCACGGCTTCCCCGCCCAGCTTGCCCGCGACATAGGTCTCGGCCCCGGTGGGTTCGGTGACCTCGATCGTCAGGGGAATGTCGCCGCCCAGCGTGATCGCCTCGGGGCGGACGCCATAGATCAGCCTGCGCCCCTCGGGCGCGCGGATTACCGGCAGGCGCTGGCCATTCTTGGCTACAAAGGCGCCACCTTCGACGCTGCCCGGGATCATGTTCATTGCCGGGCTGCCGATGAAGCCTGCCACGAACAGATTCGCCGGACGGTCGTAGAGATCAAGCGGAGCGCCGATCTGCTCGACCCGGCCGTCATGCATGACCACGATCTTGTCGGCCATGGTCATGGCCTCGATCTGATCATGGGTGACATAGACGGTCGTGGTCTTCAGCCGGTTGTGCAGGTTCTTGATCTCGGTCCGCATGCTGACGCGCAGCTTGGCGTCCAGGTTCGACAACGGCTCGTCGAACAGGAACACCTGCGGATCGCGCACGATGGCGCGGCCCATGGCAACACGCTGGCGCTGGCCACCCGAAAGCTGGCGCGGATAGCGGTCCAGCAGATGCGCCAGGCCCAGGATCTCGGCCGCGGGCTTGACCTTCTCGCCGATCTCGGCCCGTGAGGAGCCCTTGAGCTTCAGCGAGAAGCCCATGTTTTCGGCCACGGTCAGATGCGGGTAAAGCGCATAGTTCTGGAACACCATCGCGATGTCCCGGTCCTTGGGCGGCAGGTCGTTGACGACCTTTTCACCGATCAGGATGTCGCCGGACGTGATATGTTCAAGTCCCGCCAGCATCCGCAGCAGGGTCGACTTGCCGCAACCCGAAGGCCCGACCAGAACGACGAATTCACCTTCGTCGATATCGACCGAGACGCCGTGCATCACCTCGACCGCGCCGTAGGATTTCCTTACCTCGCGGATAGTCACCGAGGCCATGCGATCCCTCCTCCCAAAGGTATCCATTGGGGGGCAGGCTGTCAGGAAGGCCGATCCCGATCAAGCATTTTATTGGCGATGCGACAAGATCGACCGTCTTGCTCGTTCATTGCGCAATGTATACGCTGCGAACCCCTTACAATGCATCATGCGGGATCAGGGCGCCCGGATGACAGATCACGCGACCAGCGGTTGCATGGCCCTTCTGGACGGCCTCGGCCATCCCGGCCCCGGCCAGACGTGCGGACAGATAGCCGCCGTTGAAGCTGTCGCCCGCGCCGGTCGTGTCGACCGGCTGAATGCGTTCGCCGCAGGACAGGTCCAGCCATTCCCCCCGAGGCGTGCGCCCCAGCATGTCCCCGCCGCCGTTCTTGACCAGGATTTCCGAGACACCGGCCCCCAGATAGCGGTCGGCGGTGACGCGCGGGGCGGCGTCGCCGAAATATTGTGCCTCTTCGTCGAAGCTGGGCAAGGCGATGTCGGCAACGGCCGCACCCTTGACGATCCAGTCGCACATCTCGGCGGCACCGGACCACAGGCGCAGGCGCATATTGCTGTCAAAGGCGACCTTCGCCTTGGCCGCCTTCAGCGCGGCCAGCAGCACCTCGCGCCGCTCGGGCGTCAGGATCGCCAGCGTGATCCCGGAGAAATAGACAAGGTCCGCCCCGTCGAAGCATTGCGCCAGATGGGCGGGGTCGTCGGCCAGGCAACGCGCGGCCGAACTGTCGCGCCAATAGGTGAAGCTGCGCTCGCCATCCTTCAGGTCGATCATGTAAAGGCCCGGCGCGCGCGTCGGGTGACGGGTGATGCACCCGGTACCGATCCCCGCGCCGCCGATGAAGTCCAGCAGCGCCGTCGATATTGCGTCCTGACCCACGCAGGTCAGGTAATCGACCGTCGCATCCTTCGGCATCAGCGCGCGCAGATACCAGGCGGTATTGAACGTGTCGCCCGCGAATGCCTGACGCCAAAGGCCCTGCCCCGCGCCCGACAATTCCACCATGCATTCGCCAACCGAAACCACCCGCATCTCGTCCCCCGATATTTGCGAGCCGCAACTTAGCGGGAACGGCCGAAATGAAAAGGGCCGCCCTGCGGCGACCCTTTGCTTTGCTTCGATTCAGGCGTCCACGTCCCAGCCGCTGATCTGCTTGCTGTCCATGAACTCCTCAAGCCCCCAGACGCCGCCTTCGCGCGCCCGGCCCGATGCCTTGACCCCGCCAAAGGCCGAGCCACGGCCGCGGCTTTGGCCATTCGTCTCGATCATGCCGGCGCGAAGCTGGCGGGCCAGGCGATTCCGGCGCGTGCCGTCCTGGGTCTGGACATAGTTGGTCAGGCCATAGACCGTGTCATTCGCGATACCGACTGCCTCTTCCTCGGTGTCGAAGGGAATGATCGACAGGACCGGCCCGAAGATTTCCTGCCGGGCGATGGTCATGTCGTTGTTCACGTCGGCAAAGACCGTCGGGCGGACGTAATAGCCGCGGTTGACGCCCTCGGGCAGGCCGGGGCCGCCCGCGACAAGCCGAGCGCCTTCGTCGATGCCCTTCTGGATCAGATCCTGGATCTTGTCCCACTGCACCTTGCTGACGACCGGACCGATATGGCGGCCCGGCTGGTGGGCGGTCGCAACCTCGGTTTCCTCGGCGATCTTCTTCGCCTGCTCGACCGCGGTTTCATAGAACGAGCGCTCGACCAGCATCCGAGTCGGGGCGTTGCAGCTTTGGCCCGAGTTGTAGAAGACGTGCCGCACGCCGCGCGCCACCGCCTTTTCATCGGCATCGGCAAAGACAAGGTTCGCACCCTTGCCGCCCAGTTCCAGAGCAACCTTCTTCAACGAATCCGCCGCGGCCTTGCTGATCGCAATACCCGCGCGGGTCGAGCCGGTGAAGCTGATCATCTCGACATCGGGATGGACCGAAAGCTGGGTGCCGACGCCAAGGCCATCACCGTTCACCAGGTTGAAGACCCCTTTCGGCAACCCCGCCTCGTCCACGATCTCGGCGAAAAGCATCGAGGAAAGCGGTGCGATCTCGGACGGTTTCAGGACGACCGTGTTCCCGGTCAGGATCGCCGGGATCACCTTCAGCGTGACCTGGTTCATCGGCCAGTTCCAGGGCGTGATCAGACCGATGACGCCGATCGGTTCCCATGCGACCATGCTGTCCGGGGCGTGCGGCCCCAGCGGCCGGATGAATTCGAAATTGCGGAAGGCCTCGATGAAGGCTTCGATATGGCTGACGCCGCATCCGGCCTGATCGGCGACCGCCATGTCCTGCGGCGCGCCCATCTCATGGCTGATCGCCGCGCCCATCTCGGGCTGGCGGCGCTTATAGATTTCAAGGATCTTCTCGACCTTGGCCAGCCGTTCGGCGGGGGTCGTGGCCGACCATGCCGGGAAGGCGGCCTTGGCCGCGGCGACCGCCGCATCCGTATCGGCCTGCCCACCCAACGAGATGATCGCGACCGGCTCTTCGTTCGAAGGGTCGATAACCTCGAGGTCATTCGGTGCCGACGGCGCAACCCAGGCACCGTTGATGTAGAATTTCCGCTTATCTGCCAGTTCGCCCATGCGCGGACCCCCTTTGCTCTGTCTGGGGACAAGGTGACACCCGAACCGCCCGGCTTCAAGGCCCGTGCTTCGGGGGCGGCGCAACCGGTTTTTTCACGACCCGAGAAGTCGTGCTGGAAAACCCGCCGCACATGCATATCTTGACCCAGCGGAGCAAACCTAAAAGGACCAATTGCCATGTCCCTGCGCATCAACGACACCGCCCCCGATTTCTCGGCCAATTCCACCGAAGGCAACATCGCGTTCCACGACTGGATCGGCGACAGTTATGCCATCCTGTTCTCGCATCCCCGCGACTTCACGCCGGTTTGCACCACGGAGTTCGGCGCAGTCGCCCAGCTGGTTCCCGAATTCGAAAAGCGGAACACCAAGGTTCTGGGCGTTTCGGTCGATTCGGTCACCGACCACGCCAAGTGGAAATCCGATATCGAGAAGGTCGCGGGCGTGCCCGCGAATTTCGCGATCATCGACGACAGCGACCTGACCGTCGCCAAGGCCTATGACATGCTGCCAGCGGATTACTATCTGCCGACCGAGGGGCGCACCCCGGCTCATTCGGCGACGGTGCGTACCGTGTTCATCATCGGACCGGACAAGAAGGTCCGCCTGACCATGACCTATCCCATGTCGGTCGGCCGAAACTTCGCCGAGATCCTGCGTGCCCTTGACGCGGTGCGCAAGACGGACGGCGTGCCCCTGGCGACCCCGGCGAACTGGATCCCCGGTCAGGACGTGATCGTGGCGCTGGCACTGGATGACGCCGCTGCCGAGGCGAAATACGGCCAGCTTGACAAGAAGCTGCCCTATCTTCGCTTTGCCAAGGATCCGGCCTGACCCGGCCCGGCCGCGTCCCAACGGGCGCGGCCCCCTATCTGTCTGGACAGGGCAATGGAAACGCTTGATCCTGCCCGACGGACCAGCTTCGGACGCACAGATGTACATACCCCCGCATTTCAGTGAAATCAGCCCGGATGAAATCGCGGGGATCATGCAGGACGCACCGCTGGCCTGTATCGTTTCCCAGACCCCTCAGGGCCTGATCGCGAACCATGTTCCCTTGCTGTCCGCGCCCGACGGCACGCTGATCGGGCATGTGGCGCTGGCCAATGACATGCACCGGCTGATCGACGAGGGCCAGGAGGTCATGGCGATCTTCAGGGGCGAGGACGCCTATGTCTCGCCGAATTTCTATCCCTCGAAGCCGGAACATCACCGCCATGTGCCGACCTGGAATTATCAGGTCGTGCATGTCTATGGCACACTCCGCTTCCAGCATGACGAACAGGCCAAGCGCGCCGCTGTGGGCCTGTTGACGCGCATCCACGAACGGCGGCTGAACGGCAATGACGCTTGGCGCATGGCGGATGCCCCAGCGGATTACCTGCAGCAAATGCTGTCGAATATCGTTGCCTTCCGGCTGACGGTTACGCGGGTGCTGGCCAAGTCGAAGCTGAGCCAGAACCGGGACGCTCGCGATTATTTTGGTGCGATCGCAGGGCTTGAGGCCAGTGGCCATTCCGGCATGGCCCGGCGCATGGCCAGACTGCGCGACGCGGGCAATGAGCCCACCTAAAGGAAGCCGGCAGCCCTTGCCCGCGCGACGTGATGCCCCAGGAAGGAATCCTCGGGGATCTCGCTCAGCCCCTCGCGCGCCAGCAGCTTGTTGATGTTGCTGGCCGTCAGGTGAACCGCATGCGTGCCGGGGCCAAAGCTGCCATCACGCAGTTCGCCCGGCTGGATGAAGCGGCGGCAATCGCGGGTCAGTACCGGATACAGCACGTCCATCGGCAGCGCGTGGCGCAATTCGTCATGCCGGCGCAGGAAGGCGGTCAGCGCGCGCGGCCCGGTCGAACCCCAGGGCCAGCGATCGATCGGCACGCCGCGGCCCAGCGTCCTGACCCAGTATTTCGCGCGCCGAAGGCCGGTGATATGGGGCGCGACGCCACGCGTCTCGGGCGTCAGCTTCGAAAGCTCGGCCAGTGTCGGCGAATCCTTGGGCAATCGCAGCACGGCGCAATTCACCTGGTCGGGCTTTTCATAGCCATAGATCCGTTCGCCCACGAAAGCGAAGGGCTTCAGCGCGATCATGTCCAGATCGACCCAGGTATGGTCGGTGTTCCGCATCAATGCGAAGCGGAAGAAATTCGAATGCAGCGACGGGCTTTTCTCGCGCGCGTAGATGGCAATGCGTTCACCCGGCAGCACTTCGCGCGCATCCCGCGCCAGGACACCCGCAGGCAGGTTCGCGATCGGCGCATAGCTGTAGACGGTCAGCGGATTACCGACCCGCAGGAAGGATGCGACCGAGGCCAGCTCGATCGGGCCAAGACGCTCTCCTACCCAAAGCGTCGCAAGGGAATTCCTCATCATTGCCTCGCATGAAAAGACCGGCCCGGATAATCCGGGCCGGCCACGATCAGGGAAAAGAACGTCCGATCACTCGGCCGATTCTTCTTTCTTCTCGGGGGCGATCTCCTCGCCGGTTTCCTGGTCGACCATCTTCATGCCAAGGCGGACCTTGCCGCGATCGTCGAAGCCCAGCAGCTTGACCTTCACCTCTTGACCCTCTTTCAGGATCTCGTTGGGGTGGGTCAGGCGCTTGTTGGCAATCTGGGACACATGGACCAGACCGTCGCGCTTGCCGAAGAAGTTCACGAAAGCGCCGAAATCGACCAGCTTCACGACCTTGCCGATATAGACCTTGCCCTCTTCCGGCTCGGCCACGATCGAATAGATCATGTCATAGGCCTTCTTGATCGAATCGGCATTGGCCGAAGCGATCTTGATGACGCCGTCGTCGTTGATGTCGACTTTCGCGCCCGAGGTTTCCACGATCTCGCGAATGACCTTGCCGCCCGAGCCGATCACTTCACGGATCTTGTCGGTCGGGATGGTCATCGTCTCGATGCGCGGTGCATGAGCCGAGAACTCACGGCGACCTTCGGTCAGGGCATGGGCCATCTCGCCCAGGATGTGCATCCGGCCGTCCTTGGCTTGCGCCAGGGCCTGCTCCATGATCGCCGGCGTGATGCCCGCAACCTTGATGTCCATCTGCAGCGAGGTGATCCCGTTTTCGGTGCCCGCAACCTTGAAGTCCATGTCGCCAAGGTGGTCTTCGTCACCCAGGATATCGGTCAGGACCGCATATTTGCCGTCGTCTTCCAGGATCAGGCCCATGGCGACGCCAGCAACCGGAGCCTTCAGCGGGACACCCGCATCCATCATCGACAGCGAGCCGCCGCAGACCGAAGCCATGGAGGACGAGCCGTTCGATTCCGTGATCTCGGAAACGACGCGGATGGTATAGGGGAAGTCGGTCGCAGCCGGCAGCACGGCCTGCAGCGCGCGCCATGCCAGTTTGCCGTGGCCGATCTCGCGGCGGCCGGGCGAACCCACGCGGCCAACCTCGCCGACCGAATAGGGCGGGAAGTTGTAATGCAGCAGGAAGTTCGAGCGGAAGTTGCCGTGCAGGGCGTCGATGATCTGTTCGTCATCGCCGGTGCCCAACGTGGTCACGACCAGCGCCTGCGTTTCGCCACGGGTGAACAGCGACGAACCGTGGGTGCGCGGCAGGACGCCGACTTCGCTGTCGATGGCGCGGACGGTCTTGGTGTCGCGGCCGTCGATACGGGCGCCACCGTTGATGATGTCACCGCGCAGGATGCCCGATTCCAGCTTCTTCAGCGCCGAACCCAGGTTGGCGTCGGCCAGTTCTTCCTCGGTCAGGGCTTCCTTGACCTTGGCTTTTGCGGCGGCGACGGCATCCTGACGCTCGCCCTTGTCGCGCAGCGCATAGGCAGCGCGCATGTCGGCCTCGCCCAGCGATTTCACGCGGGCATAAAGCGCGCTGTAATCCGGCGACTGGAAGTTGAAGGGCTCTTTCGCGGCGACTTCGGCCAGGTCGATGATCAGGTCGATCACCGGCTGCATCGCCTCGTGGCCGAATTTCACGGCGCCCAGCATTTCTTCCTCGGTCAGCTCATAGGCTTCCGATTCAACCATCATCACGGCGTCTTTGGTGCCCGCGACGACCAGGTCCAGACGCTGCTCGGGATTGTTGCGCAGCTGGTCCATGTCCTGGACTTCCGGGTTCAGCACGTATTCGCCATTGGCGAAACCGACGCGAGCTGCGCCGATCGGACCCATGAACGGAACGCCCGACAGGGTCAGCGCGGCCGAGGCGGCGATCATGGCGACAATGTCGGGATCGTTGACAAGGTCATGGCTCAGCACGGTGCACATCACCAGGACTTCATGCTTGAAGCCGGGGGCGAACAGCGGGCGGCAGGGGCGGTCGATCAGGCGGGCGGTCAGCGTCTCTTTTTCGGACGGACGCGCCTCACGCTTGAAGAAGCCGCCCGGCACTTTGCCGGCGGCATAGTATTTCTCTTGATAGTGGACCGTCAGCGGGAAAAAGTCCTGCCCCGGTTTCGGCTCTTTCGCGAAAGTGACGTTGGCCATGACGCTGGTTTCGCCAAGGGTGGCGATGACCGAGCCGTCGGCCTGACGGGCAACCTTGCCCGTTTCCAGCGTAAGCGTCTCTTCGCCCCACTGGATGGATTTCTTCACTTCATCAAACATCTGGTTTCCTCTGGGAACGGCCGGCCCTCCGGTCACGTCCTGTCATATGGCGGCCCCATTGCCGCCCGCCCCGATCCTTCGCATGGCCCCCGAGGCAGGAGCGTCACGTCACAGATGGACGCGCCATACAGCAAAACAAGGGATTTGGGAAGTGCGAAGGCGGTTCCGCACACTGCGCGGAACAGAGGTTTCAGGGGGGCTACCGGTTGCCTCGGGCGAACACACTTCATCACTAGGCGACCCTCGCGGGGGAAGGACGGGACAGTCGCCCCGTCCTGGCGGTCCAGAGCCCGTAACTGGATTCCTCAGCGCCCTGTCATGCTGGCGAGGCAGCGGGTGCCGGTTCCTGCGGCTTCGGCGGCGGGCATCCTGCACGATGGAAGCTCTGCCGCAGCCTGATGCAGGATCATGCCGCAAACCACCGGCCTGGCGGCAACTGCAGGCATTGCCTCGTCCGCCGGGAGCAGCGTGCAGGCCCCTGCCCGCTCATTCCACCAATAAGTCTGCGATATATTGACGTAACCCTGCCGGGCAAGTTCCTCGGGTCCCGGACGAGCCGCCCCGGCCGGATCGTTCTCGGCGAGCGCAGGCAATGCAAGAAGGGCCGCCAGAATGGCGACGAATGTCACTGGAAATTTCATCGGTCGGTCCTTTCACGGACGCATGAAAAATGGACTAGGAGATATAAAAATTCGCGCAGCATGGCAGCGCGCCGGCATCCTAGTCGATTTGACCGATTCGTCTAAATTGTTTCTCGCGAAGCCCTCTGGGGCCCCGGCCCATGGCCCGCCGCAATGAAAAACGCCCGCGGCTTGGCCACGGACGTTCCAGTCATTCGGTCCTGCCTCGGATCAGCGGCGCAGACCCAGCTTGGAGATCAGGCTGGTGTAGCGCGCTTCGTCCTTGCGCTTCAGGTAGTCGAGCAGCTTGCGGCGCTGCGCGACCATCATCAGCAGACCACGACGCGAGTGGTTGTCTTTCTTGTGCGTCTTGAAATGCTCGGTCAGCGTCGCGATACGCGACGACAGGATGGCAACCTGGACCTCGGGCGAGCCGGTGTCGCCTTTCGCGGTCGCGAATTCAGCCATCACGCGGTTCTTTTCTTCAACAGTGATCGACATCGGGGTCTCCTTTCAGGATCAAAGAGTTATGGCACAGCCCGGGATGTCGTCCAGCGCTGGCCCGTGGAGATGTCCACCGGGATTCGGTCCGGCGGATGCGCGCGTATAGGCGAATTTGCAGGGAAAGCAAAGGATTTTCAGCGATCCTGCCCTATCCCGCGTGCGGGACGCGCGTCATCAGGATGTCGCGCAACTGAACGCCCCCTGCCCCCAAAACGCGACCGATGGCTTCGCCATCGAGCCGGATCACCGTCGCCCCGTCACGGTCGCGATCCAGCGTCAGCAGAGGCTCAGGCTCATGCGCGTCGCCATGCCAGCGAAGTTCGATGATATCTTCGCCCGGACGGTAATCGCCGATTTCCGGCATGCCACTTCCGGGTTCATCCAGCAGGAACAGGTCGCGCCCGGCCCCGCCTTCGGCAAAGTCCCCCGCCATCGGATGCAGCGTGTCCTGGCCGTCGCCGCCGTGCAGCCAGGCGCGCGCGGGATCATCATTCCCCTCCAGCAGATCATCGCCATCGCCCCCGTCCAGATCATCCTCGCCCCGACCTGCGATCAACGTGTCATTGCCGGAGTTTCCCGAAAGCCAGTCATTGCCGGCACCGCCCCGCAACAGATCGTCACCTTCGCCCCCGAACAGGGTATCGTCCCCCGCGCCACCATCCAGCGTGTCGTCGCCACCCTGTCCAGCCAGAGAATCCGCCCCGCCGCCCCCGGTCAGAAGATCGTTTCCGCCGGGGCCATAATCGCTGTCGCCATAAATCCAGTCGGTCCCCTCGCCGCCGCGAAGCGTATCATCCCCCTGCCCGCCATGCAGATCGTCGTTTCCGCCAAGCCCGTCCAACAGGTCGTCTCCGTCGCCGCCGGACAGCCAGTCCGATCCTTCGGACCCGATGATCTCACTGCCCGGCTCGTCCCCCTCATCTCCATCGGGCGGGGTTTCGGGGGCTGGCATGGGCGACGGACCGGTCGCGTCGACCGCCATCCCCATGAACAGAAGCCCGATCAGGCTGCCCAGCAGCAACATGCGCGACACCATGCAGAATCGTGAACCTGTCCTGAAGACTAGGTCCGGGCGCTGCGCGGCACACGTGCTTTGATGGAAAAGGGTTAACGGTGGCCTGCGGCTTCAGCGATAGTCGCGCGCGCCAAAGATGGCGCTGCCGACCCGCACATGGGTCGCGCCCGCAGCGATCGCGCTTTCAAAATCGGCGCTCATTCCCATCGACAGGCCGGACAGGCCATTTCGCGCTGCGATCTCACGAAGCTGGCCAAAATGGGGGACAGGGTCCTGATCGTCGGGCGGAATGCACATCAGCCCGGCCAGAGGCAGATCCAGACCCCGGCATTCGGCCACGAAAGCATCGGCATCTTGCGGCAGGATCCCGGCCTTTTGCGGCTCGGCCCCTGTATTCACCTGTACGAAAAGCTGGGGACAGCTGCCGCGCGCCTGCACCTGCCGCGCCAGCTTCTGTGCAAGCGAGGGGCGGTCAACGGTGTGGATCGCGTCGAAAAGGTCCAGCGCCAGCTTCAGCTTGTTGGTTTGCAGCGGCCCGATCATGTGGACTTCGACATCCGGATAGCGATGGCGCCAATCGGGCCATTTTCCCGCCGCCTCCTGGACATAATTCTCACCGAAGACGCGCTGGCCGGCATCCAGCACCGCCTCGACCCTGTCGGCAGGCTGCACCTTGCTGACCGCGATCAATTGGACCGAACCGGTCGGGCGGCCCGCGGCTGCTTCTGCCGCGGCAATGCGGCGCTTGATGTCAATCAATCCCATGCCGCGAGATTCCCAAAAGAAAAGAGCGGGCACAAGGCCCGCTCTTCGTCAAATCGCTGTCCCGAGGGATCAGAATTTGAATTTCACACCGAGGTCGGCAACGGTGTCGTCGAGGTAATCGGTGTCGACGATACCACCGGCCAGGACAGCGCCGCCGCCCAGGTCGTATTCAGCACCGATACCGAACGAGTCGAACGAGTCGTCGTCGAAGCCATCGGCAACGCCTTTGGTTTCGTCACGGCGCCAGAAGCCTTCCAGCAGGATGGCGTCCATCTGGTAAGCAGCGCTCAGACCGTAGGTCTTGTCGAATTCGACAGCGGTGTCGCCAGTGACGTCGTCGAAGACGATGCCGCGATCGCTGTAGTCAGCGTAGATACCTTTGACCGAGAAGTTGTTGAAGTTGCCTTCAGCACCCAGGGTGATCTCGCTCGCGTCGTCGTGCTCGGCATAGCCCAGAGCGACCCAGAAGTTTTCGGCTTCGTATTTACCGGCAACGTTCCATGCGGTCGAAGCGGTGTCGACTTGGTTGCCCTCATCGTCGATGCCGAAACCCACGCCGGTCACTGCCGGACCCGAGGTGTTCGAGCCGTCCGAAGCCGAAGCGAAGAACGAGAAGTTCTCGAAGGTGTATTCGTACAGGATGTTCGGACCTTGGTCGGTGTTTGCACCGTCGCCGGTCAGGTACGAAATTTCTTCGACGTCACCAGCGAAGGTACCGTCGGTGTAGCCGACTTCGTACAGGTCGCCAATTGCGTTTTCCGAAGCCGAAACGGTGTCACCCATCGACAGCTTGCCGTAGGTGCCCGAAATCCAGACAGCGCCGGCGGTGCCGCGAGCGGCCGAACGCAGCGAGTCCGGGTAGTCGCTGTAGTTTTCTTGGTCGACGCGGAACTCACCACCGAACGACAGGCCGGCATCCGATTCACCGGTCAGGTTGAAGCGAACGCGGGCGCGGCTCGAGAACTGAGCGTCATTGCCGTCATAGATCACACCCATGCGGCCGTCGCCGGAAACAGCGACTTCGGCCGAGGCGAAGCCAGCCGAAAGCACCAGGGCGCTGGTGGCGAAAAGAACCTTTTTCATGGTTTTCCCTCTTGTCTCTCTCGTGTGCCCCAACCGGCAGGCCGGCATGAGGTATGGTTCGCTGTGTCGCCTGTTCCCCTAATCATTGCAACGGAATCAAATCTGGGCTTCCCCTTTAGCAAGGACGGTGATGCACAAGGGCCACACCCGCCGCCGACCCACCCCGGAATCGCCCCGGAACGCATCGTATCTCACCTGTTTATGGAGGTTTTTGCCAACGTTTCTTGTGGGATGCGCGACCTGGGATCCATGGGGCCGCAAACGAACGGACCGCATTCCGAACGGTCGGGACCGCCCCGTTCAATGCGCCATATGCGGCCATCGCGGGGACCGTGCCGGCCCTTGGGGCGACGCGGCGGGGTTCGCCGCCGCCCGCAACCCGCTCTCTTGTCGCTTGGCATCAATTTGCGCTATGGCTCGGCCAGGACGATCCGGGGGATGACAGATGACCAGACGCGCCGCACGGCTGACCGCCGCCCTGTTTCTTTGCGGGGCGCTTGCCGCCTGCTCAGGTTCGGGCTCGGGCCAGAACACCGGACGACCGGACGAAGTCTCGCCCGAGGGCGCCTCGCTTTGGGATCTGTTCGGCAACCGCCGCAGCTCGAACGACACGGTCGCGGTGAACCGCTACCTTTGGAATGCCAGCCTCGAGGTCCTCAACTTCCTGCCGATCCAGACCATTGACCCGTTCACCGGGGTCATCGTCACCGGCTATGGCACTCCGCCCGGCGGCGGCCGTTCCTATCGCGCGACCGTCAAGGTTTCGGACCCGTCCCTTGATGCGCGCGCGCTGAAGGTGTCGCTGCAGGGACCGGGCGGCAGCGCAGTCGCGCCCGACACCGTCCGCGCGGTCGAGGATGCGATCCTGACCCGCGCCCGCCAGATGCGCGTTCGCGACGGCAAGCTCTGACCCCGCTGGACCTGCGGCGAAGCAGCATATAATACCCTGCGGGCAATCTGACGCCCGGAGGTTCCCATGCCCTATGATCCCGCAATCAGCGAGCCGCGCTGGCAAGAGGCGTGGGATAGCGCGGCGACGTTCCGCGCGATCCGGGACGAACGGCCCAAATATTACGTCCTCGAGATGTTCCCCTATCCCTCGGGGCGCATCCACATGGGGCATGTGCGCAACTACACGATGGGCGACGTCGTGGCGCGGTTCAAACGCGCGCAGGGTTTTTCGGTCCTGCATCCGATGGGCTGGGATGCTTTCGGGATGCCGGCGGAAAACGCCGCGATGGAGCAGGGCGGCCATCCCCGCACCTGGACCTACGCCAATATCGCAACCATGCGCGAGCAGTTGAAGCCGCTGGGCCTGTCCATCGACTGGAGCCGCGAATTCGCGACCTGCGACGACGAATATGTCGCCCAGCAGCAGGCGCTGTTCCTGGATTTCCTTGATTCCGGGCTGATCTATCGCAAGTCGGCGATGGTGAACTGGGATCCGGTCGACATGACCGTGCTGGCCAATGAACAGGTCGAAGACGGGCGCGGCTGGCGCTCGGGCGCGCTGGTCGAACGGCGCGAGCTGACGCAATGGTTCTTCCGCATCTCGGATTACTCCGAGGAGCTGCTGTCCGCTTTGGACAACCTGAACGGCTGGCCCGAAAAGGTCCGGCTGATGCAGCAGAACTGGATCGGCAAGTCGCGTGGCCTGCAATTCAGCTTCAAGACGGTGAACGCGCCGCAAGGCTTTGACGCGGTCGAGGTCTATACGACCCGGCCCGACACGCTGATGGGTGCAAGCTTTGCTGCCCTGTCGCCCGATCACCCCCTGATCAAGGCGCTGGCCGAGACCCGGCCCGAGATCGCCGATTTCTGCGCCGAATGCCGCCGCATCGGCACCACCGAGGAAGCTATCGAGACCGCGCCCAAGCTGGGCTTCGACACCGGCCTGACCGTGCGCCATCCGCTTGATCCGACTTGGGAATTGCCGATCTGGATCGCGAACTTCGTGCTGATGGATTACGGCACCGGCGCGATCTTCGGCTCGCCCGCCCATGACGAACGCGACCACGAATTCGCGCAGAAATACGGCCTGCCGATCCGCGCGACCTTTGGCGAGCGCGGCATGTCGCTGGAACAGGCCGACGCGTTGGTCGCGGCCTCCCCCTATGTGCCGCTGAAATCCGAAGTCGTGACCTATGTGCGCGGCTTCTCGGGCGAAACCGACCAGACGGGCGAAGCGGCGGTCAACGCCGCCATCGCCCATGCCGAGACCGCGGGCTATGGCGCAGGCGTGACCAAGTTCCGCCTGCGCGACTGGGGTATTTCGCGCCAGCGTTACTGGGGTTGCCCGATTCCGGTCGTCCATTGCCCGGATTGCGGCACCGTCCCCGAGAAAAAGGAAAACCTGCCGGTGCTGCTGCCGCAGGACGTGACCTTCGACGTGCCCGGCAACCCGCTGGACCGCCACCCGACCTGGCGCAACGTCGCCTGCCCGGTCTGCGGCAAGGCCGCCCGGCGCGAGACCGACACGATGGACACGTTTGTCGATTCGTCCTGGTATTACGCCCGCTTCACCGCCCCGCGCGCGACCACGCCGACCGACCGCGCCGACGCCGATTACTGGATGAATGTCGACCAGTATATCGGCGGGATCGAACACGCGATCCTGCACCTGCTTTATTCGCGGTTCTTCGCCCGCGCGATGGTCAAGACCGGCCACCTGCCCGAGACCGCGAAAGAACCCTTCGACGCGCTGTTCACGCAGGGCATGGTCACCCACGAGATCTACATGACCCGCGACGAACGCGGTCGTCCGGTCTATCACCTGCCCGAATCCATCACGGACGGCAAACTGGCGGATGGCAGCCCGGTCGAGGTCATCCCCTCGGCCAAGATGTCGAAATCCAAGAAGAACGTCGTCGACCCGGTGAACATCGTCGCCAATTTCGGCGCCGATACCGCACGTTGGTTCATGCTGTCCGACAGCCCGCCCGAGCGTGACGTCGAATGGACCGCCGCCGGGGCCGAGGCCGCGAACAAGTTCCTGGCGCGCGTCTGGCGCTTGTCCGACGAAATTCCGGAGGGCGAGGGCGATCAGGATCTGCTGCGCGCCGCGCATCGCGCCATTGCCGACGTGACCAAGGCGATCGAGGGCTTTGCCTTCAACAAGGCCGTCGCCAAGCTCTATGAACTGGCGAATGCCATTGGCAAGTCACCCGCTGGCGGCGAATCCCGACGCGAGGCGCTGCGGATCCTGGCCCAGCTTCTGGCGCCGATGGTCCCGCACCTTGCCGAAGAGCTCTGGTCGAAAGCCGGCGGGCAGGGCATGGTGGTCGACGCCGCCTGGCCCAAGGCGGACCCGGCCTTGCTGGTCTCGGACAGCGTGGTGCTGCCCATCCAGATCAACGGAAAGCGTCGGGCCGAGATCGAGGTGCCGAAAGACATGCCGAAGGAAGAGATCGAGGCCATTGTTCTGGCCGACGAAACCGTCCAGCGCTTCATGGAAGGCGCGGCGCCGAAAAAGCTGATCGTCGTGCCCGGACGCATCGTCAATGTCGTGGTCTAGGCGCGCGCTGCTTATCGCGCCGCTGATCGCGGCGGCCTGCGGCTTCTCTCCGGTCTATGGGCCGGGGGGAACGGGGGGCAAGCTGTTCGGGAAGGTTCGCACGGCCGATCCGAAATCGCCCGACGATTTCGCCTTTGCCGGCCGCATCGCCGAGCGGATGGGGGCCGAAACCTCGGCCACCTACCAGCTTGACTGGGAAATGCGCATCGCTGTGGTGCCCCAGGCGATCACGCCGGAGGAGGTCACGACACGTTACGCCCTGAACGGCAGCGTCATCTTTACCCTGACCGAGGCGGCCACCGGACGTCCCGTGACGCGGGGGCAGGTCAGCAGCTTTACCTCGTATTCGACGACCGGCACCACCATCGCGACAATGGCGGCGGAACAGGACGCGCATAAACGCCTGGCCCGGTTGCTGGCCGACATGGTGGTGACACGGCTGATGGCCGTCGATCCTGCGACGATTCCATGATCCTGAAGGGCGCCGAGATCGCCCGCTATCTTGCGCGCCCAGATCCCACGCGCCCGGCTCTGCTGATCTATGGTCAGGATGCGATGCGCGTCGCGTTGAAGCGCGCAGAGGCGGTCAAGGCGCTGGTCGGCGACAACGCAGATGAGGAAATGCGCCTGACCCGATTGCCCGGCGGCGACCTGCGCAAGGATCCGGCGGCGCTGATGGATGCGGTCAAGGCGGTGGGATTCTTTCCCGGCCAGCGTCTGGTGCTGGTCGATGACACGCCCGATGCAGCCGCCCCGGCCATCGCGGCGGCAATCGCCGATTGGCGCGGCGGGGACGCGGTCATTGTCGTGGCCGCGGGCGGGCTGTCCAAGTCCTCGGCCCTGCGCAAGCTGTTCGAACCCCATCCCGCCGCTGTCACCGCCCCGATCTATGACGATCCACCCGGCGAGGAAGAGATCACCCGTTGGCTGGCCGAAGCGGGCCTGCGCGAAGTGCCGCGCGATGCCATGCGCGACCTTGCGCTGCTCAGTCGCGCGCTCGATCCCGGCGATTTCCGCCAGACCGTGGAAAAAATCGGCCTTTACAAGCATGGCGACCCGACGCCGCTGACCCCGGCCGAGATCGCCGATCTTGCCCCCGCGACGATCGAGGCCGAGGTGGACGAGCTGATCGATTCCGTGGCCGAGGGACGCGCTCGTGAATTTGCTCTGCTGATGCGGCGGATCGAGGCGCAGGGAATCCTGCCCGTCACGCTTTGCATCGCCGCGTTGCGCCATTTCCGGGCCCTTCATGCCGCCTCGTCCGATCCCGGTGGGCCGGGGGCCGGTCTGGCGCGCCTGCGCCCGCCCGTCTTTGGCCCTCGGCGCGACCGGATGCTGCGGCAGGCGCAGGTATGGGGAATGCGCGCGCTGGAGGATGCCATTCACCAGCTGATCGACACCGACCTTTCCCTGCGCTCGGCATCCCGCGCGCCAGCCCTTGCGGTGATGGAGCGGATGCTGCTGCGGCTTTGCATGATGCCGCGGGGCGGGCGGTGAACGCTGCCACGCAGGTCGATGCGCTGATCGTCGGTGCCGGCCCCGCGGGACTGATGGCGGCCGAGGTGCTGGCCGGGCAGGGCGCACGCGTTCTGGTGGCCGAGGCCATGCCGACCCCGGCCCGAAAATTCCTGATGGCGGGCAAGTCGGGCCTGAACCTGACCAAGAACGAGGGGCAGGACGCCTTCATCCGGCGCCTGCACGGTCCGATGCTGCAAGGTGCCGGGCAGGTCGCAGGCCACGCCCTTGGCATCGACGAGTTCGGACCGGCCGAGGCGATCCGCTGGGCCGAGGGGCTGGGGATCGAGATGTTCACCGGTTCGACCGGCCGCGTCTTTCCGGTCGGGATGAAGGCCTCGCCCCTGCTGCGGGCCTGGCTTTCGCGATTGCGGGGGCAGGGGGTCGATCTTCGCACCCGCTGGCGCTGGACCGGGTTCGAAGGGCAGGCTTGGCGCTTCGACACCCCGGACGGCGCTGTCCTGCTGGACCCCAATGTCGCAGTCCTTGGCCTTGGCGGCGCAAGCTGGCCACGGCTGGGGTCGGATGCCGCATGGATCCCGTGGCTGGCCGGGCAGGGCGTTCGGATCGCGCCGTTCCGCCCCGCGAACATGGGATTCCACGTTCACTGGTCCGCCGCGATGACCCGGCATTTCGGACAGGCGGTCAAGGGCACCGCGATCAGCGCGGGCGCACTGGTCAGCCGCGGCGAATGGGTGGTGACTGCCCAGGGCGTCGAGGGTGGCGGTATCTACGAAATCGCGCAGGCCCTGCGGGACGGCCAAGACGGATGGATCGACCTTGCCCCCGACCTGCCGCTGGCCGAGCTTGCGCGTCGCTTCTATCGCGCGCCAGCGCGTCTTTCCGTCGGGAACAGGATCCGGCGGGTGCTGGGCGACCCCATGCGTGCGGCGCTGCTGATGGAATGGGGGCAGCCCCTGCCCGCGGATCCCGACGGGTTGGCCGCAGCCGCGAAATCCCTGCCGCTTCGCCACGACGGGGCGGCAGGGCTTGATCGCGCCATATCGTCGGCCGGGGGAATCATGGCCGAAGCCCTGGGCGAGCGGCTGGAGCTGTCGGTCCTGCCGGGCGTCTTCGCCGCGGGCGAGATGCTGGACTGGGAAGCCCCGACCGGGGGCTATCTGCTGACCGCCTGCCTGGCCTCGGGACGGCTGGC
Organism: Paracoccus sp. KR1-242; assembly: GCF_049446195.1. Taxonomy (NCBI): domain Bacteria; kingdom Pseudomonadati; phylum Pseudomonadota; class Alphaproteobacteria; order Rhodobacterales; family Paracoccaceae; genus Paracoccus; species Paracoccus sp. KR1-242. Next base: position 125,914 of record NZ_JBMSED010000011.1, on the reverse strand, counting down.
GGGGACCGGCGCGGCGATGAAACTTGGTCTGAGGCCCCACTAGACCCCAGACGGACCATTGACCTTGTCGAAACTCCCGCGCAGGAATCGACTGCCATACCAAGGATGATGCCGATGACGAACGCCTCCCGCGCCTCTTTGTTCACGCCGGTCCTGATCGGCGGCTCGCTCATCCTGTTGATCAACTTTGCCCTACGGGCCAGTTTCGGGGTCTTCCAGATCCCGATCGCCAGCGAATTCGGCTGGCCACGGGCCGAGTTCAGCCTAGCGATCGCGATCCAGAACCTGGCTTGGGGCATTGGCCAGCCGATCTTCGGCGCACTTGGCGAACGCTGGGGTGATCGCTGGTCGATCATCATCGGGGCGTTCCTGTATTCCGCCGGGCTGATCCTGACCGCCCATGCCACCGACCCCGCGACGATGCAGCTGCTGGAGGTGATGGTCGGCTTTGGCATCGCCGGAACCGGGTTTGGCGTCATCCTTGCGATCATCGGCCGCGCTTCCAGCGACGAAAATCGCAGCCTTGCGCTTGGTATCGCCACGGCGGCAGGGTCTGCCGGACAGGTCTTCGGCGCGCCGTTGGCCGAGGCGCTACTGGGCTTCTATTCCTGGCAGTCGGTCTTCATCATCTTTGGCGTCCTGGTGCTGGCCTGCCTGTTCTTCCTGCCGCTTCTGGGCGACGGCAAGCCCGCCCCACGATCCGAGCTTGAGGAAAGCATGGGCAGCGTCCTGAAGCGCGCCTTTACCGACCCCTCGTATCTGATGATCTTCGCGGGCTTCTTTTCCTGCGGGTATCAACTGGCCTTCATCACCGCCCATTTCCCCGCCATGATTACCGAGATGTGCGGGCCGATCAGTCCGACCGGAACCCTGGCAAGCCTAGGCATCACCACGACCTCGGCGCTCGGGGCTGCGGCGATTTCGCTGATCGGGCTGGCCAATATCGCGGGGGCGATCTTCGCGGGGTGGCTCGGCAAGCGCTACAGCAAGAAATACCTGCTGGCGGGCGTCTATACCCTGCGGACGATTGCGGCGGCGACTTTCATTCTGATGCCGATCACGCCGACGAGCGTCGTCATCTTTTCGGTCGTGATGGGGGCGCTGTGGCTGGCGACGGTGCCGCTTACCTCGGGTCTTGTCGCCTATATCTATGGGCTGCGCTACATGGGGACGCTTTACGGCTTCGTGTTCCTCAGCCACCAGCTCGGCTCGTTCCTGGGGGTCTGGCTGGGCGGCAAGATGTATGATGCCTATGGCGACTACACTATGGTCTGGTGGATCGGCGTCGGTGTCGGCGCCTTCAGCGCCCTGATCCATCTGCCCGTGCGCGAGGCGCCCGCCCGCCTTGCCGCCGCGTGATCGCCACGGCTTGAACTTGGCAGGCCGCTGACGCAGCTTGCCGGCCGCAACCGAGGGACCAGAAAATGCGCTGGATCATGTCGCCGGGACTTCTGTCCCTTGTGCTGGGCTATACGCTCAGCCAGTTCTACCGCGCATTCCTGGCGGTGCTTGCACCGACGCTTCATGCCGAGCTGGGCGCGGGCCCGGCAGACCTGGCCCTGTCTTCAGGGCTTTGGTATATCGCCTTTGCCGCGATGCAGGTGCCGGTCGGCTGGGCGCTGGACCGTTTTGGCCCGCGCGAGACCGTCGCCGTCCTGCTGGGTCTCGGCGGAGCGGGCGGCGCGCTGGTCTTCTCATTGGCGACCGCCCCTTGGCATGTCCATCTGGCGATGGCGCTGCTTGGTGTCGGCTGCGCCCCGGTGATGATGGGCAGTTTCTTCATCTTTGCCCGGACCCTGCCCCCGGCATCACTGAGCGCGGCGAATGGCGCGGTCGTGGGACTTGGATCGCTGGGCAACATGCTGGGTGCGGCTCCGCTGGTCTGGGTCAGCAACCAGCTCGGCTGGCGCGAGACGCTGCTGGCGCTGATGCTGGTTACCCTGGCCGTCGCGCTGACCGTCTTCACCTGCGTCAGGAACCCCGACCGTCCCGCGGGCAAACTGCCTCCGGCACGGCTGCGCGACCTGCTGAAAGTGCGCGAGTTGTGGTTCATCCTGCCGCTTCTGGGTGTCACCTATGCTGCATCCGCATGCATCCGAGGGCTTTGGGCCGGGCCGTATCTGGCCGAGGTCTTCGGCGCCAGCGACTATGCGATCGGCTGGGTCACGCTGGGCATGGGGGTCGCGATGGTCACGGCGAACCTGTCGGTCGGCTGGATCGTGCGGCTGTTCGGGTCCGACAAGCGCACGTCGATCGCCAATACCGTCCTGCTGTGCATGGTGCTGACCACGCTGATGCTGGCGCCGGGCACCAGCCTTGGGCTGTCGGCGACGCTGCTGGTCATGGTCTGCATCTCGGACAGTTCCTATTCGCTGATCATGTCGCACGGGCGCGCCTTCCTGCCCCATCACCTGGTCGGGCGCGGCATCACCTTTCTCAACATGATCTCGATCGCCGGGGTCGGGGTGATGCAGTTCCTGTCGCGGCCGGTCTATCTGGCCACCTCGACCCGGCATGAGCCCCCGGCGGCTTACGGTTACATTTTCATGTTCTTCCTGATACCTCTGGCGATCGGATTGGTTTTCTATCTGTTCAGTCCCGAGGATCGCCATGCACGAAATTGACGTCGTCGCGCCCAACCTGAAACGTCGCCTGTCGGGCGTCACGGCCACGGTCGTGCGGCTGATCCCGATCCAGTCGAAGATGATCGGCATCGTCACCACCGGCCCCGGCCTACCGCCCGAACTGCCGCATATCCCGCTGACGCGCGCGGCGGCGCTGCCGCGCAACCGCTGGCGCGTCTGGCACGCGCGCCGGAACACCGAAATGGCATTGGGCCTGATCCTGCGCCGGTTGCTGGGGCGCCGCTATCGGCTGCTTTTCACGTCGGCGGCGCAGCGCGCCCATACCGGCTTCACCCGCTGGCTGATCCGCCAGCAGGACGCCCTGATCGCGACTTCGCCCCAGGCCGCCAGCTATCTTGAGCGCCCGGCGACAGTGATCCTGCATGGGGTCGATTTGACCGTCTTTCACCCTTCGGACCAGCGCGAAGCCCTGCGCGCGCGCATGGGTTTTGCCCCGCAAGACATCGTGATCGGCTGTTTCGGGCGCATCCGCGCGCAAAAGGGCGTCGACCTGCTGGTCGAAGCCGCTCTGGACCTGTTCCCCTCGCGCCCGCGGGCAAAGCTGATCTTCACCGGCCGCGTCACCGCCGACAACCAGAAGTTCACCGACGAGCTTATGGCCCGGATCAGCGCGGCGGGATTGGCGGATCGGATCCGCTTCCTTGGTGAGGTTCCGTGGGAGGAGGTCGTCCAGAACTATCAGGCCATCGATCTTTTCGCCGCCCCCGCCCGATGGGAGGGATTCGGCCTGACCCCGCTTGAGGCCATGGCCTGCGGCGTTCCCGTGGTCGCACCCCGAGGCGTCGGCGCCTTCGAAACCCTGATCCGCGATGGCGAGACGGGCAGTCTGGTCGCCCGTGACGACGCCCGTTCGCTTGCCGATGCGCTGGCCCATTGGCTGGATGACGACGCGGCGCGCATCGCCGCCGGTCGCGCCGCCCGCGCCAATGTCGAAGCCAACCACTCGATCGAAGACGAGGCCCGCGCCATCGTCGCCGTCTATCGGAAGCTGCTCGGATGAACCGGCTTGGCTTCCTGCTCGCGCGGACCCTGCGGAACGAGGACGCGCTGCAGCGGCTTTCCGTGCCCCAGTCGCGCCTGCTGAGCGATCTTGCCGGCAAACGCGTGGCGCTGGTCGGAAATGCCCGCGCTCTGGCCGAAAGCCGCAATGGCGAACGCATCGATGCCGCCGATCTGGTCATCCGCATCAACCGCGCGCCGATGACCAGCCCCGAAAGCCACGGCCGCCGGACGGATTGGCTGGCGCTGGCGATGCGTCTGCGTCAGGCAGACCGCGACCGCATCGGTCCGGCCCGCATCCTGTGGATGTCGCACAAGCGCAAGCGGCTGGATTGGGAATCGGCCAGCAGCCCCGGTTTCTACCTGCATCCGCTGGGCGACTTCGCGGCTTTGCGCGAGCGGCTGGGCGCCCCGCCGACCACGGGCGCGATGATGATCGACCTGATCGCACGCTCGCCCGCGGCGGGGCTTGAGCTTTACGGCTTTGATTTCTTTGCCTCATTATCGCTGTCAGGCAGTCGGGATGCGGGCAAAGTGCCGCATGACTTCGGCAAAGAGGCAGAATTCGTGTCAAATCTACTTAAAAATGACCAACGCATCCGGCATATCCGCTGATTAGCCCACGGAAACCGCTTCCTTTTCCCGGTTTCCTGACCTATATCTCCTCGTCCTTAGATGAGGAGACCCCCAGATGGGCTACAAGGTCGTTGTCGCCGGCGCCACGGGGAACGTGGGCCGTGAAATGCTGAACATTCTCGCCGAGCGCGAGTTCCCTGCCGATGAGGTTGTTGCTCTGGCTTCGCGCCGGAGCCTTGGCACAGAGGTCAGCTTTGGCGACAAGACTTTGAAGTGCAAGGATATCGAGGGCTTCGACTTCACCGGCTACGATATCGCGCTGTTTGCGATTGGGTCGGACGCGACCAAGATCTATGCCCCGATTGCCGCCTCGCAAGGCTGCGTGGTCATCGATAACTCGTCGCTCTATCGCTATGATCCCCAGATCCCGCTGGTCGTGCCGGAAGTGAACCCGGACGCGGTCGAGGACTACCGCAACAAGATGATCATCGCGAACCCCAACTGTTCGACTGCTCAGATGGTTGTCGCGCTGAAGCCCCTGCATGATCGCGCCCGCATCAAGCGCGTCGTAGTCTCGACCTACCAGTCCGTTTCGGGCGCGGGGAAAGACGGCATGGACGAGCTGTGGAACCAGACCAAGGGCATGTATGTCCCCGGTCAGGAAGTCGAGCCGAAGAAGTTCCAGAAGCAGATCGCCTTCAACGTGATCCCGCAGATCGACGTCTTCCTGGACAGCGGTGACACCAAGGAAGAATGGAAGATGACGGCCGAGACGAAGAAGATCGTCGACCCGTCGATCAAGGTGACCGCGACCTGTGTTCGCGTGCCGGTCTTCGTGGGTCACTCGGAATCGGTGAACATCGAGTTCGAGGATTTTCTGGACGAGGACGAGGCCCGCGACATCCTGCGCGAGGCACCGGGGATTCTTGTCATCGACAAGCGCGAACCGGGCGGCTACTCGACCCCGGTCGAATGTGTCGGCGATTTCGCGACCTTCATCAGCCGCATCCGGCAGGACGTGACGGTCGAGAACGGCCTGAACATGTGGATCGTCTCGGACAACCTGCGCAAGGGCGCGGCGCTGAACGCGGTCCAGATCGCCGAACTGCTGGGGAACCGCTGCCTGAAGAAGGGCTGAACCCGGCGCAGTGCCTGTGTGATGATGGCGCCCCTCGGGGCGCCATTTTCATTTTCCCCCGGCCTGCGGGCCAAGGACAAGACAGGCCCGCGCGACAATGTCCCGACTGAAAACGCGCGATCCATCGCCCATGCGAAGGCCGATCATCCGATTGGCGGCGCCAAAGACGATGCCAGGGAAAAAGCTGATGAGCCGCCTCAGGAAAACGGCTGTACGGATCAGGCAGCGATTGCCTGTCTAGACGCCCGGCTTCGACATCAGGCCCCGCTCCAGCGCCTGGGCGAGCAGGTCGACCGCTTCTGCCAGACGCTCGTCGACCAGATGCAGGTATTGCGTCCAGTCGGACAATTGCCTGACCTCCGAAACGCCGTCCGAAATGCCGCGCAGGCCGATCATCGGGATGCCGAAGGACTGGCACGCGCGCAGAATGGCGAAGGTCTCCATGTCCACCATCTCGGCCTCGATACCATCATAGGCCGCGCCACTGACCACGCTGCCGCCGGTCGCAAGCGAAGCTGCGGGCAGGTCCGGGATGCGATGCGGCAGCGGGACACGGACGGGCAGTTGCAGAAATGGCGTCTCGCCCTTGGCATAGCCCAGAGCCGAGGCGTCCATGTCGCGATACTCGACCGCCCCGACCTGATAGACCTGCGCCTGCGCCAGACTTGGCGATCCTGCCGAACCCAGCGACACCACCAACTCGGGCAGCCGGTCCGCATGTCGCAACGCCGCCAGCGCCCCGGTCAGCACCACCGCCGCCTCGATCGGGCCGACGCCGGTCATCAGCGGCGAGATGCGGCGGCGCAGATGCGGACCATACTCGGCATCGACGGCCATGACGAACAACACGTCATGCCCGGATATCTTGTCCATCGCCGGAGCTGTGTGCATCGCGTCTCTCGTCTGCGGGGCGTTCCAGTTGGATGGACCACAGGATCGCCCGGCATGCAATATCCCCGTCTCAGCCGGGCACCATCCGCGTGTCCGCATCCACGACCTGCCCGGATGTCTGCTGATCCTCGGTGACGGGGTGTTGAAAGCTCAGCATGACCCGCCCGCCGGACAATGGGCGCAGGCACCAGGCCAGCAGCCCCCCCGCAGGGCCGACCAACGCCCCCCGCAAGGGTCCAGCGGACGAAGGTGCGCGGACGGACTGGCATAGCGTGTTCAGGCCGGGGCTTTCGCCACAGGATGCGCTCCAGCGGGCCACCTGATCCTCGACCCCGGCCCGCGCGGCACCGCCCCAAAGCTCGACATAGCCGCGGTTCGACAGCAGCAGGTCGCCATTCGCGGCAAAGACGGCGACGGCATCGTCAAGCCCGTCCAGCACCTCAGCCCCCAGCGAGATATCGGCGCGGAACTTACGCGTCAGCGAGATTTCCGAGGTAATGTCCTCGAACAGGAATGCCAGCGCGCCATCGGGATGCGGCCGCCCCGTCACGCGATAGGTCTGCCCGCCGGGCAGGGACCATGTTTCGACATGGCGCCCCGAGGCCGAGGCGATCTCCAGCGTGTTCATCCGCTGCCGCCAACTGCGGTAATCCTTGGGTTCGGGCACCATCCGCGCCTCGCGCAGGCGGTCGAGAAAGGCGTAAAGCGTGGGCCGCGCGGTCAGGAAGCCGATGGCAAGCCCGGTCAGGTCGATCAGCGCAGGATTGAAAAGCTGCAGGTTCCGATCGCGGTCGAATATGGCCAGCCCGATCGGCAGGTCGGCAAATGTCTTGGTCAGCGTCTGCACGAATTCCCGCAGGCTGCGTTCCGCGCGGACCGCCGCATCGGCGGGCAGGGCAATCGCCACGGTCTGGTCGGCCACGTCATGAGCGTGGCAATCATACCAGCGGGATTGCCGATCGCTTTGGATCTGGACGCGCTGGGACGCACCATGCGCGGTTTGCACCGCCTCGGTTCGTGGGGGCAGCTGAATCAATTGGGGCAGCGGCCACAACGTCTGCCCCTGCGCCACCGCGTCCGCAAGCTGCAGATAGGCCGAGTTCGCCCAGGTGACCTGACCCTGTTCATCCTGCCGCCAAGCCAGCATGGGCGAACGATCCATTGTGCTGCGCAGGATCTCCAGCTCATGCTGCATGGCGGCCAGCGTCAGGGAATCGACGACGATACCCGCGTTCTCGGCCATGGGATCGGCGATCGTCAGTCGCAACAACCCGTCGCCCAGTTCCTCGGCCAGCAGGCGCAGTCCGGCAAGACCCGAATCCCGGCTGGCGATCTCGACTCGGCAAAGCCGTCCGATGTCCTTCAGCGGGTCGACTGAATCCGGCATCCGGACGGCCAGCCAGGACAGCAAGCGCTGCCAGTCTCCTTCCCCCGGAAGCACGGTCAGAAGCGCGCGGGCGGGGGCGGTGGCATCGACAAGCTGGCGATCCCTGAACAGGAACACGATCGGCTCAAGCTCTCGTTCCAGGCGCAGGCGGGGGGCCGGGGCGCGGTTGCGCCGGGCAAGGCCCGCCGCAAGCCCCCATGCCAGAACCACCGCAACCAGCGCGGCGGCGAAGGCGATCAGGAACTGTGTCAGCATGGGGCGACCTGTCCGGGGAATCACTCGATTCCACAGCTAGCCCGAGATGCTGAACAAAGGGTTAATCCTGCCCTAGCCGGTGATCTGGGGGTTTTCCCCCAAAGCGCCGCGATCCTCGGCCTCGATCAGCCCGCGCGGCCAGGTGACGGTGACTTGCGCGCCGCGCTGGCGGTTGCCGAAGCGCACATCCGCACCCGCGCGCTCAAGCAAGGTCTTGGCGATGAACAGGCCAAGTCCCATGCCTTCATAACTGCGCCCATCTTCGGCCCGCGGCCGGGTGGTCAGGAAGGGGCTGCCGATCCGCGGCAATAGCGCGGGCGGAAAACCCGGCCCGTCATCGGCGATACGCAGCCGCAACTCGCGCCGACCGACACTGGCCTCGACCAGAACCTCGGCATTGGCGAAATCGACGGCATTCTGGATCAGGTTGCGCAAGCCGTGGATAAGGGCCGCATCACGCCGGATCGTGACCGGCTGGCCCGGAGTCTCGATCCGGATGCGCACGCCCCGATCGCGATGGGGCGCCGCGGCCTCTTCCAGCACCGCGCGCAGGGGCGCCTGATGGATCAGCAGGTCGTCGCGCCCCGCACTGCCCATCGAGCGCAGAATCGCGGCGCAGCGTTCCGCCGATTTCCGTAGCAGGGCCAGATCCTCGCCCAGATCCGTCCGGTCGGGCATCGCTTCGGAGATCTCGTCGGCCAACTCGGCGCTGACCAGCTTGATCGTGGCCAGCGGGGTGCCCATTTCATGCGCCGCCGCCGCGACAACGCCGCCCAGATGCTGCAGCTTCTGTTCACGCTCCAGCGCCATGCGCGCGGCAAACAGTGCGTCCGAGGTCGCGCTGATCTCTGCCGTCACGGTGCGGGCATAGAAAGCGAAGAACAGTGCCCCGATGATGATCGCGCACCAGTTCCCGACCAGCAGGGGATCGCTGAGCGTCAGGACCGGCCCTTCGGTAAAGGTCAGCGGACGCGCGAAATTGCCGGCCAGGGTCACCATGATGATCGTGGCGATCCCCAGCGCAACCAATTGCCGGCCGGGCAGGGTGGTGGCGGCAACCGTGACCGGGGCCAGCAGCAGCAGCGCAAAGGGGTTGGTCAAACCGCCCGTCAACGACAGCAACGTCGCGATCTGTGCCAGGTCGAAGCCAAGTTGCCAGGCAGCCTCATAGGGGGTGATGCGCCGCGAACCGCGCAGCATCAGCGCCACGTTCACCAGAATCGCAAGCCCGATGACCATGAGAACCGGCCCCAGGACCAGATGCGCCCCGATCATCAACGCGACAGCCACCGCGCAGGACTGCCCGGCAATGGCCACCCAACGCAGCAGCATCAAGGTGCGCAGACGGATCGGCTCTGGTCCCGGCTGGCCGGGAAGGAAATCGAAACGTCGAGAGACAAGGCCGATAAACACCCGACTTCTCCTGCTTGGAAAACCACGGCTAGATACGCAGGCTTTCCGCTTCCTTCAACCGCAAGGCAACTTCTCCCGCGATCACCTGACCGGCATTTGACCCGGCAAGGGAATGGGCCTAGAAGGCCGCCGGTTATTCAGGGGTAATTGGACATGGCCGAAAGCCAGAATATCGGACCCGATCCCAGCCTGCTATTGGTTGATGACGACGAAATCTTTCTGGGCCGTATGGCGCGCGCGTTGCAAAAACGCGGATTCGAGGTCGCGATGGCAGGTTCAGTCGCCGACGCGCGCGCCATCGTGCAATCCAGCCCTCCCGCCTATGCCGTGGTCGATCTGAGGCTTGAGGACGGCAACGGCCTTGATGTCGTCGATGCGTTGCGCGAAGCGCGGGCGGATGCGCGAATCGTGGTCCTGACCGGATATGGCGCCATCGCCACCGCAGTCGCGGCAGTGAAAATGGGCGCAACCGATTACCTGTCCAAGCCCGCCGATGCGGATGAGGTGATGCGCGCACTGATTTCCAGCACGACTGAGGTTCTTCCTCCCGCGCCGGAATCGCCGATGTCGGCGGATCGCGTGCGCTGGGAACATATCCAGCGTGTTTATGAGCAATGCGAACGAAATGTCAGTGAAACGGCACGCAGGCTTCATATGCATCGCCGGACGCTTCAGCGCATTCTGGCCAAGCGCAGCCCAAGATAATCGGACGCGCAGTCTTTCTTGCATGCAAGCGAATATATCGCGTAATATATCCGCGTAAGTGAAATACCCCTCAGGAAATGAGAATTATGGAATTGGACCTGGACAAAATGTCCCTTCGCGAACTTCGCGATCTTCGCAACAAGGTCGAGAAAGCGATTTCGACCTTTGAGGATCGCCGTAAACGCGAAGCGATTGCCGCAGTCGAGAATGCGGCGCGCGAGTTTGGCTTCAGCCTCGCCGATCTGGCGGATGCCAAGCAAAACCGTAGCAAGGTCGCACCGAAATACGCCAATCCTGCCGATCCCCAGGCCACCTGGACCGGCCGCGGACGCAAGCCGCGCTGGGTCATCGAGGCGCTGGACGCCGGTCGCAAGCTTGAGGATCTTGAGATCTGATTGCAATGCTCCGCCCTTGGGCGGAGCATTTCATTTCGGCTGGCGATCGATTTCCGCGATCACGGCCTGAAAACGCTCAAGATAGGCATTCCGCGTTTCTACCGGAGGGCGAAGCCTGATTTCCAGGCCTTGCAGCAATTCGGAATCCGGGACGGGAAACAACCGATCCGCTTCGGCCCTTGAAAATCCGGCGATCTGAATCGCCTCAAGCCAGGCGGAAACCCGATCGGCGCGTTTGATCGCAGCCTTGACCGGTTTTGGCAATTGCGCGGGCAATCCGAATCGACGGTGAATCGCCGCGGTCAGGCGCGCGTCCATTTCACCGTATTCGCGCCCCAATGCCGCCTTGACCGGGGAAATCATGTCCCCGATCACATATTCCGGCGCATCGTGAAGCAATGCCGCCAGATGCCAGATCGGCGCAGTCTCGGGTTCGGTGCGCCGGTGGATTTCCTCGACCAGAAGCGAGTGTTCGGCCACGGAATAGGCCCAGTCGCCGCGCGTCTGCCCATTCCAGCGGGCGACGAAGGACAGGCCATGCGCGATGTCGCCGATTTCGATATCGAAAGGCGTCGGGTCAAGAAGATCCAGCCGCCGCCCGGAAAGCATCCTTTGCCACGCCCGTGTCACGCGCCTTGTCATCAACCCATCCCCGCCGCTCGGCAAAAGGCTAGCCGCCCCGCGCAGCGGATGCCAGCAAATGAAACGGCCCGCTTCCGACAGGAAACGGGCCGCGACATCAAGTCCCGATCGTTCAGGACAGCTGTTGGTCGGCGGGGCGCTCGGATTGGACGCGGCGGGCGATTTCCTGGCGATACAGCGCGACGAAATCGACCGGATCCATGTTGAAGGGCGGGAAGCCGCCATCACGCGTCATGTCCGAGATGATGCGGCGCACATAGGGGAACAGCATCCGCGGGCATTCGATCATCAGGAAGGGATGCAACTGGTCCTCGGGCACGCCCTCGACATGGAAGATCCCGCCGTAATCCAGCTCGCACAGGAAGATCGGCGACTTGTCCTTGGAGTTGGTGGATTGCACACGGAACTTGCAGACCACCTCGTACTGGTTCTCGACCTGCCGCTTGCGGGCGTCCAGGCTGACCTGCACCGCGATCTCGGGCTGGACCTCGCCCGAAGGCAGACCCTTTTGCGCGACGGCATTCTCAAAGGACAGGTCGCGGATATACTGGGTCAGGATCTGCATGCGGACGGCGGGCTGGGCGCCATTCGCCGCGCCGGTATTGGTTTCTTCGCTCATTGGGGTCTCCCTGCTTTGCGGGGCGTTCTAGCACTGTGGCGGGCGGCGCTCAATGCCGGGTCCACCCCGACTTTCCGCCATTTCCGCCCTGCGTCCGCCCGTCGGTCAGACCCTCGCGCACGGGGGCAGGCGGGTCGTCCTGGACCGAATACTCGCCGTCGATCACCCCGTCACGGGACGAACCGCGTCGGAAACCCGCAGGGTAATCCCCGGCGAAATCACTGTCGCGACCCGGCGCGCGATAGCCATAGCCCGTACCGGACACGCCGATACGGCGCCCCATCCAGCGCATGACCAGTTCCCGCACCGCGGGGATCAGCAGCAGAAGACCAAGGGCGCTGGTGAAAAGTCCCGGCACGATCAGCAGAAGCCCCGCGATCATGATTAGCGCGCCATGCGCCATCGGCGCGGCCGGGTCACGGAATTCCTGCATGGCCCGCTGCACGTCCAGCATCGCCAGCGCGCCCTGACGGCGCATCACGGCGGTTCCCCCCAGCGTCGAAAGCACGACCAGCGCGATGGTCGGCAAGACCCCGATCGCTCCGCCGACTTGGATGAACAGCGCGATCTCGACGATCGGCAGGATCACGAATGGCAATAGCAGCCACATGGGCGCCCCCTTAACTTCAGACTTCTCCGGGCGGTCAACTGGACTTGGCCTTCCCTGCACCCTACATAGGTATTTGACGCCCAGTAAGAAAGCTCTCCCAGGACCGTTGATGTCGAACCCCATGCTGCAACTTCTTGTTCTAGCCGCGATCGCCGTTTTCCTGATCCTGCGTTTGCGGGGTGTCCTTGGCACGCGGGACGGCTTCGAAGCCCCGCGAGTCCCGGACGAAACGTCGCCCCCCCGCCGCTTCGACGTCGTCGAAGGGACGCCGGACCATTTTGACAACGATATCGACGACCATGCCGAGCCGGGCAGCGCCAATGCGCGCGCATTGGCCGCGATGAAGCAGGTCGAACCCGATTTCGCCGTCGGCCCATTCCTTTCAGGCGGGAAAGCCGCCTATGAAATGATCCTGATGGCTTTCGAGCGCGGCGATATTTCCGAGGTGCGCGCCTTCCTGGCCCCTCCGGTCGCCGCCGCCTTCGAAAGCGTCATCGCCGATCGCAAGGCCCGGGGCCTGACGACCGAGGCGCAGTACTTGGGCACGCGTGAAACCGCGCTGACCGCCGCCGAGTTCAATCCCGCGACCCGGCAGGCTGAAATCTCGATCCGCTTCGTGGGTGAGATGATCGTCGCAACCCGCGATGCCCAGGGCAATGTCGTCGACGGCGATCCCAAGGCCGCGCGCAAGCAGCGCGACACCTGGACCTTCGCGCGCCAGATGGGTTCGCAGGATCCGAACTGGCAGCTTGTCGCCACTGCGTGATGGCACGGCGCAGGGGCCTTTCGGCCGATGAAAAGGCCCTTTGGTCCCGCGTCGCCTCGACCGCGGTGCCGCTGCACCCCCGTCGCAGCGAGGCTGCCCCGCTTCCCGATCCCCTGATCTCGACCCCGCCGGTAAAGCCCGTGCCACCGGCGGCGGCACGGCCCGATCTGATGCCGCTGGACGATTTCCGGATCGGGGCGCGTCCGTTGAAATCGGCCTCGACCCGGATCGAACTGTCCTCGCATCCCGCCCAGTCGGTGCGCGAGCACCCGTTGCGGATGGATCACAAGACCCATCGCCGGATGAACCAGGGCAAGCTTGCTCCCGAAGCGCGGATCGACCTGCACGGCATGACGCTGAGCGTCGCCCAGCCGAATCTGATCCGTTTCGTGATGAATGCCCATACCTCGGGACTGCGTCTGGTGCTGGTCATCACCGGCAAGGGACGCGAAGGCGGGCCGGATGCGCCCCTGCCGGTCCGCCCGGGCGCGCTGCGCCACAATGTTCCGCTATGGCTGCACATGGCACCGCTGGCACCCCTTGTCCTGCAGGTGCGGCCCGCCCATCGCCGCCATGGTGGCGAGGGCGCCTATTACGTCTATTTGCGGCGCTGACGAAAACGCGGCCCGAGAGGCCGCGAAATCATGAGCCGTAATTGGCCTTGGGTCCGGCGAACCACCAGATGATCAGCCCCAGCACCGGCAGGACCGCCACCAGCACGATCCAGATGATCTTGGTCGAAGTCTGAACATTCGTGTTGATGATCGAAGCGATCGCCCAGACGTCCAGTGCGAAGATGATCGCGCTGATGATATAGCCCATGAGCATTCCCCAAGCTGCTGCCACCCTCAACGATCGCAGCAGCCGGAAGTTCCGTCACAGGACGTAGCGTGACAGGTCCGTCGAACGGGCAAGGTCGCCCAAGTGCTTCTCGACAAAGGCCTCGTCCACCGTCACCGACTCGCCCGAGCGATCGGGGGCGCTGAAGGACAGCTCCTCGAAGACGCGTTCGATGACGGTGTAAAGCCGGCGCGCACCGATATTCTCGACCGAACCGTTCACCTCGGCGGCGATACGGGCCAGGGCGCGGATGCCGGTTTCCGTGAAGCCGACCTCGACCCCCTCGGTCGCCATCAGCGCGGTATACTGGCGCGTCAGGGCGTTGTCGGTCTCGGTCAGGATGCGGACGAAATCCTCTTCCGTCAGCGGACGCAGCTCGACCCGGATCGGCAGGCGGCCCTGAAGCTCGGGCAGCAGGTCCGATGGCTTGGCGATGTGGAAAGCGCCCGAGGCGATGAACAGGATATGGTCGGTCTTCACCGGGCCATACTTGGTCGAGACGGTCGTGCCCTCGATCAGCGGCAACAGGTCGCGCTGCACGCCTTCGCGGCTGACATCACCACCACGCGCATCGGTCCGGGCAGCGACCTTGTCGATCTCGTCGATGAAGACGATGCCGTTCTCCTGCACCGTCTCCAGTGCCGCGGCCTTGACCGCCTCGTCGTCCAGAAGCTTGTCGGCCTCTTCGGCGATCAGCAGCTCATAGCTTTCCGATACCGTGACCTTGCGCCGCACCTTGCGCCCGCCAAAAGCCTTCATCAGCCCCGACAGGTCCATCATGCCGCCCATTCCGCCGGGCTGGCCGGGGACTTCCATCATGCCCAGCGGGTTCGAATTGTCCTGAAGCTCAAGCTCGATGACCGTGTCGTCCAACTCGCCCCGCTTCAGCTTGTCGCGGAACATCGCCGTGGTCTGCTCGCGCGCGCCATCGCCCGCAAGGGCCGCGACCACGCGGTCCTCGGCGGACTTGTGGGCCTTGGCCTTGACCTCTTCGCGCATCCGTTCGCGCGTCTCGATGATCGCGGCATCGGTCAGGTCGCGGATGATCTGCTCGACATCGCGACCGACATAGCCGACTTCGGTGAACTTGGTCGCCTCGACCTTCAGGAAGGGCGCGCGGGCCAGCTTGGCCAGGCGACGGCTGATCTCGGTCTTGCCGACGCCGGTCGGGCCGATCATCAGGATGTTCTTCGGATAGACCTCGTCGCGCAGATCGTCGCCCAACTGGCGACGACGCCAGCGGTTGCGCAAAGCCACGGCAACGGCGCGCTTGGCATCCTTCTGACCGATGATGAAGCGATCCAGCTCGGACACGATCTCGCGCGGCGTCAAATCACTCATGTTGAAACCTCTCTTCATGCTGGAAACGGCCTTGAATTCACCGTTTCCGAAATACCCCGGGGGAGTCCGCAGGACGGGGCAGAGCCCCCTTCAGCCCAGAATCTCGACGGTCAGGTTGCCGTTCGTATAGACGCAGATGTCGGCTGCGATCGCCATCGCCTTGCGGGCAACGTCCTCGGCATCCAGATCGCTTGCCATCAGGCCGCGCGCCGCCGCCAGGGCAAAGTTTCCGCCCGACCCGATGGCCGCCACGTCATGCTCGGGTTCCAGCACGTCGCCCGCGCCCGTCACGACGAATATGTCCTTGCCGTCGGTGACGATCAGCATGGCCTCCAGATTGCGCAGGTACTTGTCCATGCGCCAGTCCTTGGCCAGATCGACACAGGCCCGCGCCAGCTGTCCCGGTGCGGATTCAAGCTTCTTCTCCAGCCGCTCAAGCAGGGTAAAGGCATCTGCAGTCGAGCCGGCAAAGCCCACTACCACGTCATGCCCTCCGGGGGTCAGCCGGCGCACCTTGCGGGCCGTGCCCTTCATTACCGTCGGGCCGACACTGACCTGACCATCCCCGGCGACGACCACCTTGCCGCCACGCCGCACCGCAAGGATCGTGGTGCCGTGCCAGCCGGGAAACTTTTCATCGGACATGCATATTCTCCGCATTGGTCTTGGCCCGTCAGATATGGGCCGGGCGGGGGTTTCGCAACCCGGCCCCTGCCGCTAGGCTTTGACGATGACCCCGCCGACGACGCTGCGCATCTACCTGGAAGCCCCGATGCTGAGGTCCGCCCGCGAGGGCAGCTTCAACTTCCTGAACGTGCTGAAGGCCACGGTGGAAGGGGCTGGCTGGCAGGTCGAGTGGTGCGAGACGGGGGCCGAGGCGCGTCGGCGCGCGCCCGACCTTGACGGCTATGCGCTGTTTCATGCCGAGGCCCCGACGCATGACCGCGCGCTGACCTTTCGCCGCGCCTATCACTATCCCTTCTGGCAGATCGAGCGGGCGCAGCAGCGCTGGCGATTCGACGTGGCGCGCAGCGAATTCGCCTCGACCCAGGTGGATGCCGGGCGGGCCGGCCAGTTCGTGCAAAGGCTGCGGGACCGGGTTCTGCCCGGCGCACCACCAAGGCGCGGGGAAAGCATCCTGGTGCCCTTGCAGGCCGAGCTGCGCCGTTGCCGCAGCTTCCAGACCATGAGCCCCGTCGAGATGCTGGATGAGGTCGCCGCGACAGGCCGTCCGGTGGTGGCGACGCTTCATCCGAAAATTCCACATGATGCCGCCGATGATGCGGCCTTGCAGCAGGTGGCGGCCCGCCATCCGAACCTGCGTATCGCAACCGGGACGACGATGACACTTTTGCGCGATTGCGCCTTTGTCGCGACGGAAAACAGCGCCGTCGCCTTTGACGGCTTCCTGCTGGGCAAGCCCGCAGTGCTGTTCGGCCAGATCGACTTCCACCACATCGCGCTGAATGTCGCCGATCTGGGGCCAAATGCGGCACTCGCGGCTGCGGATAGCCATGCGCCGGAATTCGATCGATATATCTATTGGTTCCTGCAGGAAAAGGCGATCAACGCAACCCTGCCCGACGCGGGATCGCGCATCCTTGCCGCAATGAAAAGGGGCGGCTGGTCCATCTGACCACCGCCCCCATTGTTCGACTTTAAAAACTGATCAGATCGCGTCGTCGATCCAGGCTTTCAGCGCCGCTTTCGGCGCCGCGCCGATCTTGTTCGAGACGACCTGGCCGTCCTTGAACAGGAACAGCGCCGGAATGCCGCGCACGCCAAGGGCCGCCGGGCTTTCCGGATTCTCGTCCACGTTGACCTTCACGATCTTGACCTTGCCGCCATATTCCGCGGCAAGCTCTTCCAGCGCCGGCCCGATCTGGCGGCAAGGGCCACACCATTCGGCCCAGAAATCGACCACGACCGGGGTCGCGGACTGGCGGACTTCGCTGTCAAATTCGGCGTCGGAAACGGCTTGAGTGGCCATTGAAATCTCCTGCGATACGCCGGGTTGGGCCCGGCAGGACGTGTCCCACAAGAGCTAGGCACCCACAGGGTCACGGTCAAGGCCCGCAATGATGCCATCAAGCAGTACATCGGGCAGGGGCATCAGGCTGCGGCTCGCCGTCCAAAGCACGGCTGCCGCGACGGGGCGGTCCGGCCAAAGCTGACGCAACGCCGTGCGATAGGCCGCCATCTGCCGCAGGATGCCCAGGGGCGTGGCCTCGGGTCGGTCCGGCACGTCGCGATTCGACTTGTAGTCGATGGCAAGGATCGCGTCCGGCGTGACGACCAACCGGTCGATCTTGCCCCACAGCATCCCGATGCCCGGCAAAGGCGCGGACAGCGCGAGTTCCTGGAATACCTCGGCCCCATCGGGCAGGTCGAAGACTGCGGACAGGGCAGGGGCGGTCAGCACCTCGCGCGCTTCGCCCAGCAACCCCGCCAGTGCCAGCGGTTCAGGCAGGCCACCTTCGGCGTCGGCCAGCACGTCGCGCGCGATTCCCGGCCATGCCGCGGGGTCGTGGCCGGGCAGATGCTCCAGAAGCAGGTGCAAGCGCGTGCCGAACAGCATCGCGGCCGCGGCATCTCCCTGGCCTTGCGCGACCATCACCTTGGCCCCACCCAACGAGGTCGCGGCAACCGGCCTGCGCTTTTCCGGCGCGGCTGGCGGATCGGCGCGCAGCCAACCGGGCTCGACCGGCATGGACCTTTCGACATGCACCGTTTCGGGCGCGGTTTCGGGCCAGTTGCCAAAGCTCAGGCGCCGGATCTCGCCGCCCCAATCGGCGGGCAGGCGGGTCTCGGTCAGGTCGGCGCGGTCGATCCCGGCGGCGACCAGAGAATGCCAGCTGTCTTCGTCGACGCCGGTCTCGCCTGCGGCGGCGACGATCAGCCAGCTTTCCGCGCGGGTCAGGCCAACGTAAAGCAGGCGCTTGCGCTCCTGCAGCTGGCGGTCGGTCAGGTCGGCGGCCAGATCCTCGACTGCATCCGGGCGTTCGCCCTTCTTGCCGCGCCACAGGGGCATCCCGTCCGGCATGGTCAGCACCTGCCCTTCGCGCGGGGGGCGGCGCTTGGCCGTGTCGGGCATGATGACGATGGGGCTTTCCAGCCCCTTCGAGCCGTGGACGGTCATGACGCGGATCAGCCCCTCGCCATCTTCGCCCGCAGAGCCGGGCTGGCGCTTGACCTCGACATCGTCGCCGCTGAGCCAGACCAGGAAACCGGTCAGCGAAGGCGTCTCGCTGCTTTCATAGCTCAGCGCCTGGGACAACAATTCGTCGATGCCATCCTCGGCCTCGGGCCCCAGCCGGGCCACAAGGCGCTCGCGCCCGCCGTGGCGGATCAGCAGGCGCTGGATCAGGTCATAGGGGCGCATGAACCCGGTCCAGCGCATCAGATCCGCCAGCAGGTCCACGGCCTCGCGATGACCGGAGTCGCGCAGCCGACGCCACAAATACTCGCCCTTCTTCCGCTTCGCCGCCAGACGGTAAAGCTCTTCCTCGCCCAGCCCGAACAAAGGAGAGCGCAGCGCAGCGGCCAGTGAAAGGTCGTCTTCGGGTGTGGCAAGGACCGACAGCACGGCGCGGATGTCGCGCACCGCCATCTCTCCGGCCAGTTTCAGACGGTCCGCGCCCGCCACGGGCAGGCCGGCGATCTTCAGCGCCGCGATGATTTCGGCAAACAGGTCCGAGCGGCGCTGGACAAGGATCAGCACGTCCCCCGCGCGGACCCGGCGGATGCAGTTGCGCTTGGCGTCATGGATCGGCTGACCCAGGATCCCGGCAATCGCGCGCGCGACGGCGCGGGCCAGTTCGGTCGTTTCTGAATTCTCGGCGGGCTGGTCGACGGGATCCGTCCAGTCACCGGCCTCGGGCTTGTCTGGCTTCGGGATCGCGGGCCACAGGTCGACCCGACCGGGCATGTCCGTGCGAAAGGCGCGATGTTCGGGCGGATCGCCCAGCCCGCGCGCGGCATCCCCGGCAAAGACCCGGTCGACCAGCGACAGGATCGCGGTGGATGAGCGGAAGCTGTGGCGCAATTCCAGCACCTGCATCGGGTTCATCACCGCCGCAAATGCCTCGGCAAAACCCGCGCGACGGGTTTCGAAAACCGCGATGTCGGCCCCCTGGAAGGAATAGATCGACTGCTTGGGATCGCCCACCACGAACAGGCTGCGCGACCCCGCCTCTCGCGCGCCCTGCCCCGAGGTGAATTCGTCCGTCAGCCGCTGGATCACCTGCCATTGCGCCGGGCTGGTATCCTGCGCCTCGTCGACCAGAATGTGGTCGATGCCGCCATCCAGCCGGAACAGCACCCATTGCGCCATGCTGTTTTCCGACAGAAGCCGCGCGGTGCGATCAATCAGGTCGTCGAAATCCAGATATCCCCGAACTGCCTTTTCCGCGCGATAGCGGCCAAGAAAGGCGCAGCCGAACCGGTGCAGGGCCAGCGTGCGCGCCGCATGGCTCAGCGCGATGCGGCGCGGGCGAGCGGATTCGACCCGCTCCATCAGGATCGCCAGATCGTCGATCAGTTCGGCGCAGGCGCCACTGCGCAGCGCCTTGGTCGGAAAGCTGTCGTATTTTGCAGTGAAGGGGTTTTTGGCGCCCGATCCAGTCAGAAGCACGGCTTCAAGGATCAGAAGCTCGGCAAGGCCCGGTCGCGTCCAGTTGCCGGTCGCAAGGCGCGCGGCCGCCTTCTGGTCGTTGCTGCCGCTTTTCAGCAGATGGGGGATCATCGCGGCGATGACCAGCGCGCCGTCGGTGAAGGTCCGCGACAGCAGCAGGGTCATGTCCTCGCCCGGCTCAAGCCCGCAGGCGCGCCAGATCGCACCGGGATCGGCGGGGTTTTCAAAGCCGCGCAGGCCGGACAGGAAACCATCCAGGTTCTCGCCCGAATGCAGCGCCAGCAGGTCCGTCAGCTCGGGCGCATTCTCGCGCGCCATGTCCTCGATGATCTCGGACCGGATCAGGGCGGCGCTGCGGTCGTCAAGCTCGGTAAAGCCGTGGGGGACGCCTGCCTCGATCGGAAAGCGGCGCAGGACGCCGCCGCAGAAGCTGTGGATGGTCTGAACCTTCAGCCCGCCGGGCGTTTCGATCGCGCGTGCGAACAGCCGGCGCGCGGCGCGCAGGTCGGGGGCCTCGTCCTCGCCCAGTTGCGCCAGTTCCGCACGCAAGCGCGCTTCGGGCAGCATCGCCCACTTGCCCAGACGCGCCAGCAGGCGGTTCTGCATCTCGGTTGCGGCCGCCTTGGTATAGGTCAGGCACAGGATCTTTTCCGGGGCGGTTCCGGCCAGAAGCAGCCGCGCCACGCGGTCGGTCAGCACGCGGGTCTTGCCCGAACCCGCATTTGCCGTCAGCCAGGTCGAGCGCAGCGGATCCGCCGCCCGGACCTGCGCCAGTGTCGCCTCGTCGAATGCAGGCCTAGTCATCGCTGAACCTTTCCGGGCTGGACGCCTGGGTGGTGTCCCATTCGCCATGCCGCGACAGGTGGTCATAATCGCTGGCGTGGTCGGTCCGCTCCATCGCCAACCGTGCGGTAAAGCCGCGTTCGCCGCCAAGATAACGGCCGATCAGTTCCACGAAGCCCGCCCAGGTTTCGGCGGCGAATCCCAAGGAGAAGTCCCGCGTCTCGGTCTTACCCTCGCCGCCAAGCTGGATATAGCTGATGCCTTCGACCTCTGAGGGGCCAAGGCCCCGGAACGCGCCCTGTTCCACCATCGCGGCCTCAAGTGGAAGCTGCTTGTCGAAGTGGCGGACCTGCGCGTCGGTCGGGGGCTTGCCGGACTTGTAGTCATAGACATGCACTCGCCCGTCGGTCAGTCGATCCAGCCGGTCGGGCTTGGCGATCAGGCGGAAATCGACGCCGGGAATGCCAAGTTCGGTATATTCCTCGACCACGGTCGGGCGACCGCGTTGCAGGCGCGCGGCTTCGTCGGCCATCAGCCGATCGGCGATGCCCGCGATGCGCGCGCGCCAGAACAGCCGGGCCGAGGGCCAGGGCACGTTCAGCGCCAGCACCTCATCGGTGATGTCCAGCAGGCGCGACTTCATCAGGTCAGAGCTTTCGGGCAGTTCCGGCAAACCGCGCAGGAAACGGTCCATGATCTCGTGCAGCACGGTGCCGCGTTCGGCGGCATCGGCCTCGGGGCGCAGGGGATCCAGCGCACGCAGACCCAACACCCTGCGGGCATAGATCGCATAGGGGTCGCGGATCAGTGTGCGAACCTCCGTCACGGACATCTGCCGCAGGGCCGGGGCGGGCGGAATGGGCGAGGGGCGTCGCGCCGGTTCCAGACGCATCCGGGGCCGGGCATGCAGCTCGGCCAGGTCAAGCCATGCCTGCCCGCGCCCGCGCATCTCGGCCAGCGCCTCGGGGCCAAGCTGGTCGGGCAGTCCACCCAGCAGGTTGACCAGCCGGTTCAGCCAGCGCGAGGGGATGGTCTCGGCCTCGGCATCGCGCCGCGCGCGACACAGGACGACCTGTGCCGCCCCCACCGCCTGCTGGAAGTCATGCGCCGCCAGCCCGACGCGACGCTCGGGCAGGGTCAGTCCCGCCGACAGCCGCATCGGACGGGACAGCCACGGATCGGGCGGCAACGCCTGCGGCCAGCCGCCTTCATTCAGCCCGGCAAGGATGACAAGCCCCGCCACTTCGCCCACCGCCTCGGTCCGGGCCTCGCGCGGGCCGCGGAACCGGACAAGGGGATGCGAGGCGACATCCTGCCGCACGGCCTGCCCCTGAAGCTCGGCGTAAAGCAGGTCGCGGAATTCCGAGGGGCGCAGATCGTGGCCCATCTCAGCATGTGCGGACAGATGATCCAGCACACCCCGCGCCAGCCCCCCCGCGGCCTTGTCCCACAGTTCCGAGGCGTCGGCACTGCCCCCTGGCCCTGCGGCCAGATCCTCGGCAAGGTGGCGCAGATCCGCCAGCCGCTGCGCCATCGGGCGCGGCGCGCGGTCAAGGGCCAGCGGCACGATGCGGTCCAGCAGTCCCGCCAGCCACAAGGCCCAGGGCTTGCTGCGGTCATCGCCACGCTCGGCCCAGTCGCGCAGGGCCGCGCCATCGGGAAAGGCCGGACCTTTTGCCCGCAGATACAACTCCAGGTCGCGAGTCAGGCGCAGATGCTCGCGCCGGTAATCCGCGCCCAGCCCGGTCGCCATGACCGGATGCTTCAGCAGCACCAGCAACCCGTCGATCATCAGCTCGGCCCCGAACAGGTCGGCGACATGGCGCAGGAACAGGCCGGGTGCGGTCAGCGGCAGGGGCTGGCCCGCGGAATCGTCGGGAATGATGCCCCAACGGTCCAGCGCCGACTGGACGCGGCGGGTCAGCATCCGGTCGGCGGCAATCAGGGTGACGGGCTGCGCCCGCCCGACGGATTCGCGGATGATCAGCGCGATCGCCTCGGATTCCTGTCCCGGCTGCTCGGCCTCGATCAGGGTCAGGTTCTGCGTCGCGGGCAGCAGGGGGCCAAGCGCTGGCCCCTCTTCGATCCACTGGTCGGTCACCGGCGCGGGCCTTAGCGCCAGAGAGATCAGGCGGTTCCGTGCGGGATCGGGGGCCGTGCCGGACATCCAGTCGGCGGGCATTCCGAATTCCGAGACAAAGGGGGCATAGCGGGCCTGCGGATGATCCTCGGCCAGCGCGTCCATTCCGTCCCAGACCGCGCGTGGCAGGTCCGGGTCGAATCCCGGCAAAACCACCGCCCCCATCGGCAGGCGGGCGACGGCGCGCATGAAATCCCGCGTCGCGCCATGCGAGCCGGTCGAACCTGCGATGACCACCGGCCCGTCAGGCAGATTCTCGCCCCGCGCCCATTCCTCGGCCAGCAGTTCGGCCGCGGCGCGCTGGCGGGATTCGCGGTCCTGTGGCGGATCGGTCAGGTAATACCCGGCAGCAATCTTCAGAAAGGCAAGTGCGCGGCCCCAATGCTGGGCGTGATCGCCCGCATCAATCCGGTCCAGCGCCTGCGCGTCCAGCCCCTCAAGCTGCATCTCGGCCATCAGTCCGGCCAGCGATGCGGCGAGTTCCGGGACCGACTGCCCCTGCGCCAGATCGGGCCGCGCGCGAAGCGCGGCATCGATCAATCGCCCCAGTTCAAGCCGCCGAGCCAGCGTGGGCGTGGCCGAGCCGCCGCCCAGATCCGCGATCAACCGAAGCCGCGGCAGGATCACCGGCCCGCGCCAAATCAGCGCGTCGCGCAGCGCCATCAACGACTGCCCCGAATTGGCAAAGACGGTGACGCGCGCCATTTCCTGCGGCGCGCGACCGCGCATCCTTGCGATCAGCCCCTCGGCGAAGGCACCGGGAAAATCGGCGCCGCAAGGCAGGCTGAACAGGCCACCCTGCCACTCAGCCATCCAGAAGCGCCTCGGCCAGGGGGATACAATCGGGGCGACCCACGTCGCACCATTGGCCGTCATGGACCAAGCCAAAGGCCCGCCCATCGGCGATCATCAGATCCCACAGGCGGTTCAGCGAAAACACCTCGTCACCGATCTCGGACAGGCGGTCCGGTCGCAGGATCTGGATGCCGCCATAGACCAGCCCGCCACCGCGGATCAGCCGCCCAGCCGGGTCAAGGCTGAAGTCGCCATCGCCCTGTCGACCGACGGTCCGTTCCAGCGGCACCAGCATCAGCAGCGCATCCATCCGTGCGTCCCATGCCCGCAGAAGCGCGCCGATGGGGTTCGGGCCGGTCCAGATCACGTCGGGGTTCATGGTGACGACCGGCCCCGTCCCCAGCAGCGGCAGGGCCTTGCGCAGGCCTCCCCCTGTCTCCAGCAGCATCCCGGCCTCGTCCGAGACCGCGATGTCCCGGCCCGCGACATGATCCCGGATCTGCTGGCCCAGATGGTGGGTGTTCACGACGACGCGCCCGACCCCGGCTTCGCGCCCCAGGTCCAAGGCCCGGTCCAGCAATGTCCGGCCCGCGACTTGGATCAGGGGCTTCGGCGTCACGTCGGTCAGCGGGGCCATCCGCGTGCCCTTGCCGGCGGCGAAGATCATCAGCGGCAGCGTCATCCGCGGGTAATCCTTTCGATGACCGCGGGCGTCGGCGCGGGAATGCCCTTCAGCGCAGCGGCCAGCGGCGCAAGCGCGGGATGGGCGATATCGCGCTGGATCGCATCCCAGACGCGCGGCATGAACGCCAGATAGCGGCGCTTTCCGTCCCGCTGCGCGAGCCGGGTGAAGATCCCCATGATCCGCAGGTTCCGTTGTGCGCCCAGCAGCGCATAGGCGGCGCGGAACCGGCCCTCGTCAACTCCGGTTGCGGCGACATAGCGGGCGATCTGCGCCTGCTCGATTGCGGGATCGACATCGCGGCGCGCGTCCTGAAGCCCGCTGACAAGATCATAGGCCGGATGAACCGCAACCGCGTCCTGAAAGTCGAGAAGGCCAAGCGGCGCGTCATCCAGCCAGACAAGGTTCTCGGCATGAAAATCGCGCAGGCCAAGAACCGCAGGAACGTCTCCCGCCAATTCGGCATGCAGGCGTTCGATCACTGACGCGACGTCGGCCCCGCTGCCACCGCCCGCCGCCGGGGGATAATAGTCCGCGAACAGCGCCACCTGGCGGGCAAGCTCCGGCCCGTCCAGAGGCAGCACGAATTCGGGCGGCTGATGGCCATGCAGTTCGACCAGAAGATCGGTCATCCGGTCATAGATGCGCGGCGCCAGATCCGGCTTGGCCTGAATCACGCGGGCGACCAGGTCGTCGCCCAGATCCTCGATCAGCAAAAGCCCCTCGGCCTGGTCGGCTGCCAGGATCTCGGGGGCGTGCAGGCCCCGCGCGCGCAGCCATTGCGTCATCGCGACATAGG
The DNA here is from genome assembly GCF_049446195.1 of Paracoccus sp. KR1-242. Lineage (NCBI taxonomy): Bacteria > Pseudomonadati > Pseudomonadota > Alphaproteobacteria > Rhodobacterales > Paracoccaceae > Paracoccus > Paracoccus sp. KR1-242. The sequence continues at coordinate 100,860 of NZ_JBMSED010000011.1, read as the reverse complement.
GGCCAAGGCTGCCCGGTCCGGCATCCATCAGGACGGCGCTGCGGTCTTCGTCGATCAGGCGGAAATAGCGCCGCGCCGAGGCATCGCCCGCAAGCGGGACGACGCGCGCCCCGGACCAGCCTGCGCGGTGGACCAGCCGCGCAATGGCGGGAAGTCGGGCCATGCCGCCCCAGCGCGCGGCGGAGCCCGCCATCGTCACCCGGCGCAGGTCGGGAAAACCCACAAGCGGTTCCAGCCCCAGAATCAGGGGATCGGGCAGGGGTCCGCCATGATCGGGCCATTCGATCAGAACGACCGCGTCGCGCATCGCCTCGTCAAGGCCCAGCTCGGCCAGCTCGTCGGGATGGGTCAGGCGATAAAGGTCGGCATGCCAGATCTCGGTCCCCATCGGGTCCTCATAGGTCTGGACCAGCGTAAAGGTGGGGCTTGGCACGTCTTCGGCCATCTCGCCCTGGCGGGCGCGGATGAAGGCGCGGGCGAAATGGGTCTTGCCCGCGCCGACCGGACCCTCTAGGGCCACCACGTCTCCGGGTTTCAGGATCGCCGCCATGACGCGCGCAAGGCAGGCGGTCAGGTCGGCATCGGCATGGTCAAGCGTCGCGATCAGGGTCATGGGGCCGAACCTAAGCCGGGGCGGGCGGGGGCGTCAAAGCCCCAGCACATCGGCCATGTCATATTCGCCCGGTCCCTTGTCCTGACCCCAAAGCGCCGCGCGAAGCGCGCCACGGGCAAAGATCATGCGATCCGAGGCAAGATGACGCAGCACGACCCGTTCGCCCGCGGTGGCAAAGATCACGTCATGTTCGCCCACGACATCGCCGCCGCGGATGGCGGAAAAGCCGATCGTGCCGGATTGGCGCGCGCCGGTGATTCCCTCGCGCGCGGGGGTGCGCAATTCGTCCAGGGTGTGGCCGCGACCCTCGGCGGCGGCCTCGCCCAACATCAGAGCGGTGCCCGAGGGCGCGTCGACCTTGCGGTTGTGATGCGCCTCGACCACCTCGACATCCCAGTCCTCGCCCAGTGCGGCGGCGACCTTGCGGGTCAGGCCGACCAGCAGGTTGACGCCGAGGCTCATGTTTCCGGCGCGGATGATCGGGGCATGCCGCGCCGCCGCGGTGATCTTTGCCAGGTGCCCCGGCTTGAAGCCGGTGGTGCCGATCACATGCACCGCACGCGCCTGCGCGGTCAGTTCGGCAAAGGCCACGGTGGCGTCAGGGGTGGTGAAATCGATCACCGCCTGCGCCCCGGCAATGGCCCCTACCGGGTCGTCGGTGACGGTGATGCCAAGGGCCGCGCCGCCCATCGCCTCGCCCAGATCGCGGCCGGCCCAGGGGCTGCCTTCGCGCACGGTTGCGCCGACAAGTCGCGCCTGATCAGATGCCAGAACGGCGCGCGCCAGCATCTGGCCCATGCGGCCCGACACGCCGGTAATGACGATTCCCGGTTTTTCCATGTCCATACCCCCGTTTTGGCATGGTCTATCCCGTTGCGGCGCGGGCCGCGACCCCCTACATCTGCGCGCATGGCACAGAACCGATTTCACTCCGGGTCCGGTCCTTCGCAGCGCCAGTTGCGCGTGGGCGAACTGATCCGACACACCCTGTCCGACGTCCTGCTGCGCGGCGACGTCCATGATCCCGACCTAAACCGTTACTCGATCACGGTGGGCGAGGTCCGCACATCACCCGACCTGAAGGTCGCGACCGCTTATGTCCTGCCCTTGGGCGGCAAGGGCGCAGAGGAGGCCTTGGCCGCACTGCGCCGCAACGCGGGCGAGCTGCGCCATCTGGTCGCCAAGGCGATGACGCTGAAATACGCGCCGCAGCTGCGCTTCGTGCTGGACGAGACTTTCGACCGCATGGACGACACCCGCCGTCTTCTGAACGAGGACCGTGTGCGCCGCGACGTCGAGCATGACGACGAAGGCGGCGATGAAGATTGATCTGAAGCGCCGGCTGGGCCTTGCCCTTGGCGCGCTTGTGGCAATGACCCTGCCCGCGATGGCAGGGATCTGTGAAAAGCGCGACTTCGACGGCCAAGGCTATGTCATCTGCACGCTGGATGCCACGCAAGAGCCGGGGCTGAAGCTGTGGCTGAACGATGCCGAAGGCAATGTGCTGGGCGACTTCTTCAGCGTCAAGAAGACGCTGGGAGAAGGCGAGGTGCTGGCCTTCGCGATGAATGCCGGGATGTACCACCCCGACTATTCGCCGGTCGGACTTTACGTCAGCGACGGCACCAAGGAACATGATCTGGTCACGGCGGGCGGCGGCGGCAATTTCGGGATGCTGCCGAACGGTGTCTTCTGCGCCGGCGGCACGCGTCCCTATCAGGTGGTCGAAAGCCGCGCCTTCAAGCAGGCGCAGCCCCAATGCCGGATCGCAACGCAGTCGGGGCCGATGCTGGTCATCGACGGCGCCCTGCATCCGCGCTTTCTGGTCGACAGCGACAGCCGCCACATCAGGAACGGCGTCGGTGTCTCGCCCGACGGGCAGACGGCATGGTTCGCGATCTCGGATGACGAGGTGACGTTCCACGAGTTCGGCCGCCTGTTCAAGGACGGCCTTGGCGCGCGCGATGCGCTTTACTTCGACGGCTCGATCTCGCGGCTTTACTCGCCCGAATTGCGCCGATCGGATTTCGGCCGCCGACTGGGGCCGATCATCGGATATACGGGAAAGAACTGACATGGCGCGGAAAAAGGGACGCGAGATCCACGGTTGGCTGATCGTGGACAAGCCCGCTGGCGTGGGCTCGACCGACGTGGTCGGCAAGGTCCGCTGGGCGCTTGACGCCAAGAAGGCGGGCCATGCGGGCACGCTGGACCCCGACGCCACCGGGGTCCTGGCGATCGCACTGGGCGAGGCCACCAAGACCGTGCCGATCCTGACGGACGCGCTGAAGGCCTATGACTTCACGGTCAACTGGGGGGCCGAGACTTCGACCGACGACGCCTCGGGCGAGGTGCGCCAGACCAGTGACGCGCGCCCCGACGAGGCCGCGATCCGAGCCGCGCTTGGCGCCTTCACCGGCGAGATCATGCAGGTTCCGCCCAATGTCTCGGCCGTTCGCGTCGATGGCGCGCGCGCCTATGACCTTGCGCGCGAGGGTGAAGAGGTCGAACTGGCCGCCCGCCCGCTTTGGGTTGAATCGCTGGAGCTTCTGGGCACGACGCGCGATCAGGCCCAACTTCGCATGGTCTGCGGCAAGGGCGGCTATGTCCGCGCCATTGCCCGCGATCTGGGCCGCGCCCTTGGCTGTCTTGGCCATGTCGATCATCTGCGCCGGATCTGGTCCGGCCCGTTCGAGGCGGCTGATGGCATCGCCTGGGACCGGATCGACCGCGCCAACCAGACCGAGATCGAGGCCGCGCTGCTGCCGATCCAATCGGCGCTGACCGACCTGCCCGAGATGCAGGCGACCGAAATGGGCGAGGTCCGGATCCTGAACGGCAATCCCGGCCAGGTTCTGGGTCACGCCGATTTCGGCACCGAGGTCTGGGTCAGCCGTAACGGCCGCGCATTGTGCATCGGCCGTTACATGGGCGGCGAGGTTCAGCCCAGCCGCGTCTTCAACCTGGGCTAGCCCGCAAACTGGTAGGTCGCGGGGACATAGCGGAATGTCCCCTCGGCCTCGCCCGGCGCGATAAAAGCCAGCGCGGGAAAGGGCATGTGATAACCGATGAACGGGATGCGGTCGGCTGCCAGCCGCGCCAGCACGGCCTTGCGCGTGGTCGCGCCCATGTCCTTGTCCACGTCGAAGCGGACATGCCATTCCGGGCGCTGCACCGAATAGACATAGTGGTTGAAGCTGTCGCCGGTAATCAGCAGTTTTTGCCCATCGCTTTCCAGCAGATAGATGGTGTGCCCCGGCGTGTGGCCATAGGCGGCCGCGGCGGTGATGCCCGGCAAGACCTGGTCGCCGTCGCCGATCAGGGTCGCCTTGTCGATCAGCGGCACGACATGGGTGGTATAGGCCTCGCTGGGATTGGCGGCCCAATAATCATTCTCGTCCTTCGGCGCGATCAGCTGGGCCTTGGCGAAAACCGGCTTGCCCTCCTGCATCAGCCCGCTGACATGGTCGCCGTGCATATGCGTCAGCACGACATGGGTCACATCATCGGCGGCATAGCCCGCGGCGGCCAACGCCGCCTTGTTGACGTCGGGAACCATGCCCGTGTCGAACAGGACAAGCGCATCGGGGGTCTTGACCAGCGTCAGGGTAAAGGACTGCCCCGAACGGTCTGAGGGGATGAAGTTCGCCTCGCTCAGCTTCTCGAACTCGGCCGCGTCGGCACCCACGCCGAAGGTCTCGATCGGCTTCTCGCGCATGGCGGCGCCGCCAAGCATCGTGGTGATCTGGAATCCGCCAAGCTGGACGGTGTGGGTCTGGGCCATCGGCGCCTCCTGTTCCGTCGCTGGCGCCTGGCCCTGGGCCAGGGCAGGCAGGACCATCATCGCGGGGACGGACCCGCCCAACAGGATGGCGCTGCGACGGCTGATTCCGGTATTGCTCATCTTCCGCTCCCATATTGGCTAAACCACGCCGATACTAAGCGAAATTTCTCTGCATCCCGAGTGAAACTGTCGTGAAGCCTAGAACGGGACCGGGGCGGTGAAGCTTTGCGTCACTCCGGTTTCGGGATGCTTGAAGCGCAGGTTCTCGGCGTGAAGCATCAGGCGCGGGAAATCGGCGGCCGCGCCGGTGGCGTAAAGTGAATCGCCAAGGATGGGGTGGCCCAGCTCGGCCATGTGGACACGCAGCTGGTGGCTGCGCCCGGTCACGGGCGACAACCGCACGCGCGTTTCCATGTCCGTGGCGCGGATGACTCGCCAATCGGTCTGGGCGGGGCGGCCTTCGGCATGGTCGACCTTCTGCCGGGGCCGGTTCGGCCAGTCGACGATCAGCGGCAGGTCGACGGTGCCGACCTTGGGCTCCAGCCGTCCCGACAGCCGGGCGACATAAGTTTTCTTGGTCTTGCGATCCTCGAACTGCTTCGACAGATACCGCTGCGCATGGGGCGTCAGCCCAAAGACCATGACGCCCGATGTGTCCATGTCCAGGCGGTGAACCAGCAGGATGGTGGGAAAGGCGCCGCGCAGGCGCTCGATCAGGCAATCGGTCCGATCCTCGCCCCGACCCGGCACTGAAAGAAGTCCAGAGGGCTTGGACACGACCAGCACCTCGTGATCGGCATGGATCACCTGCGGCTGCTCGTCCGTCGGTTCGTAAACGAAGCTCATTTCCAGACCAGCCGCAGGGCAAGGCCCGCGAACATCACGGCGGCGATGCGGTTAACGATCCCCAGACGCTTGCCGATGACCGCCCCGGCAAAGCCGCCGACAAGACCGTAACCGATCGTCACCAGCGTCCCCGAGGCCATGAACATCAGCCCCAGCCCCAGGATCTGCTGCCAGATCGGGCCGAATTCCGGACGGGTGAACTGAGGCAGGAAAGCCAGAAGGAACAGCACCGGCTTGGGATTCAGCAGGTTCGACAGCGCCCCGCGGCGGATGATGTTCCATGTGCTGGATGCGGCGCGGGCGCGGGGGTCGATCTCTCCGGCATTCCAACTTTTCCAGGCGAGCCACAGCAGGTAGCCCGCGCCGGCAAACTTGATCGCGACCAGCGCCTCGGGATGGGCGGCGACCAGTGCGCCCAGGCCGATCGTGGCCATCACGACATGGAAGGTCACGCCCAGCCCGACCCCCAGCCCCGCCAGCGCGCCCGCGCGCGGTCCGTTCTGGATGCCACAGGCGCTGGCAAAGAAAACGTCCTGCCCAGGGGCAAAGTTCAGCACCAGGGCGCCCGCCATGAAGGCGATCAGCTGCTGCGCCGGAAAATTGGCAATCGTGTCCCAGATCATCGTCAGAACCTGTAATAGTCGCCGCGGTCATCGGGATAAGAGGGCGCGCCCAGCCTTAGCCCTGTCGGCGTATCGAACGCGCCGGTGGAAACGTCAACCTTTGCCGAGCCATTGCGGCGCCAGAACAGGGTCGAGCCGCAAAGGCCACCGCCCCGCACAGGCAGCGGCCCTTGGTCTTCATTCGGCAGGGTCCTGCGGCAGGCCGTCGGCGATCTGGTAGTAGTCGCCCTTGTCCGCGACAAAGATATGGCCCAGCAGTTCCAGCCCGGTCGGGCTGTCGATTGCGCCCGCGGCGACGTCGATGATGTCCGAGCCGTCGCGCTGCCAGAACAGCGACGATCCGCAGCTGGCGCAGAACCCCCGCCGCGCGATGTCCGAGGCACGGTACCATGCCGGCTCGCCCTCGATCACCAGGGATTTGGGCAGGATCGCGGCCCAGACATGGCCAGACCAGCGCCGGCATTGGCTGCAATGGCAGGCCTTCAGCCCATGGTCTTCGTCATAGACGCCATGAAAGCGGATCTGGCCGCACAGGCAGTGGCCGGTGAATTCAGTGTCGGTGGAAGCTTTCATCCAGGATCTCCCGCAGGCGGTCTGCATCTTCCTGGGTGAAAGCGTCGGGCTGGTTGCTGTCGATGTCAAGGACGCCCAGAAGACGCTCGTCCGCGCCAAAGACCGGGATCACCAGTTCGGACCGGGTCGAGCTGGCGCAGGCGATGTGGCCCGGAAAGGCATCGACATCGGGCACAAGCTGGGTTTCGCCGCTGCGCGCCGCCGCCCCGCAGACCCCGCGCGAAAAGGGAATTACCAGGCAGCCATGACCACCCTGATAGGGGCCGATCTTCAGCACCTCGGGTTCGGTGACGCGATAGAAGCCGGTCCAGTCGAACCGGGCGTCGGCATGGTGGATCTCGCAGGCTAGGGTCGCCATCAGAGCGACCTCGTCGGTTTCGCCATGCGCGAGGCTGCGGATGGTTTGCGCGAGTTCGGCGTAATCGACCTGTTTCATGATTCTTCCCCAATGGCGTCGCGCAGGATCTGTGGCAGATCGGCGTGAAGGCGCGCAAGCCCGTCCGGCCGCCAGCCAAGTGCTACCAGCCGATCACACAGCGGCACCCGCAATGCCCCGGCATCCGCGCGGCGAGGCGGCGGGACGTGGCTGCCGGTCAGGACCGCGATGCCCGACAGAAGGTCGTGATGGTCAAGGATCAGGTCGCTGACGTTATAGCTGCCGCCCATCGCGGGATCGCCCAGCACAAGCAAGGCGGCGCGTCCCAGGTCGGCACCGTGGACCTCGGTCGCGACGCGGCTGGGTACGGGACGGTCGGCCAGAAAATCGCGGATCAGCCCGGTCCATTTCTGCGGTTGTCCGGGGCCGAAGACCCCGGTCGGGCGCAGGCTGGCAGTCAGGAAATCCGGGGCGGCCATCGCGGACAGCGCCGCTTCACCCGCTGCCTTGACCTCGCCGTAAAGATTGACGGGCGCGGCGGGCAGGTCGTCGGCAAGGTCGATGCCGGCAGGGTGGCCATCATGGACCGCGCGCGAGGACAGGAACAGCACCCGGCCCACCCCCTGCGCGCGTGCCACGTGAAACAACGCGACCGAGCCATCCAGGTTCGCGCGGGTGAAGGCATCGGGGTCGTCCCCCTCGCCACCGCGATATTTGCCGGGGACATGCTGGAACGCCGCGTGGATGAGGGCATCGCAGCCCGTCATGTCCGGGGTCTGGCCAAGGCGCCAGCCGGGCAGAGTATCGACCTGATGTCCGGCCTCAATCGCGGCGCGGTGGATCCAGCGCCCGACAAGGCCCGAGGCGCCGGTCAGCGCGATCCTCATGCCGCACCGGGGGGCGGAGGCAGGTCGCGCGGGTCCGGAACCGGGCCGTCGCCCGCATGGGCTTTCCACAAATCGATCAGCACCCGCAGACTGTCCGCCTTGGCATGCTGCTGCCATGGCTTTTCATACTGGTAGTGCAGCACGCGGATATCCTGCCAGCGCCACAACTGAGGCAGGTTCAGCCAGACATATTGCAGCATGTTGTCAAAGACCGGCAGGCCGTGCCAGTTCGGGAAAAAGCTTTCCAGAAATGTCTGGTCGGTGCGCCGCCAGAATTGGCCCGGCTGGTCCAGCCGCGCCAGCATGGCATCAAAGGTTGCGGCCGAGGGGCGCGCGGTGAACACGCCCGAGTTCAGCCGATGAAAATCGCCAAGGCTTTCATAGACATTGGGCGCGGCCGAAAACTCGGGATAGTCGAACAGCCGGTCGATATTCTGCAACACGATCGCATCGGCATCGATGTAGACCACGCGCTGATAGTCCAGCTGCCACAGCCGCAGCTTGGCAAAATTGTCCAGCGGCGTGTGAAAGGGCGGTTTCTCGCCCTTGGTAAAGGGGGCCGCACCGTGCAGCCGGTCGCGCGCATGAAGCGCGTTGAAATCGTCCGAGGTCGGAAGCAGATCCACATGAACGGCACGCAGGCCCGATGCGCAAAGCTCATTCACCAGGCTGTCGGGCAGATCGGTGTATAGCAGCACGAGGTCGGCGGAGGTCCCGGTCCGGCGAAGCGAGCGGAACAGGGCCGCCGCCCCGGTCGCATAATCGGGATTGGTTGCCAGCGTGACGAAGGCGCGGTCGGACCGCGCCTTGCTTTTGGGGTGAATGCCGGATGTCACGAGACGGAACGCAGCCTTTTGCCTTCGGGGTCATGCTCGACGCGCTTGGCGATGTCCTTGGTCCAGGCCGAGACGGCCGGGACGCGGGTGCGGTCGATGCGGTGGGCATATTTCCGCGCCACCTCGACCACTTCGGAGAGCAGCCCCTCGGCCAGGGTGATGGGCTTCAGCCCCAGCGCAAGGAACTGGTCGTTCCTGACGATCAGGTCATTCTCCTCGGCCTCCTTGCGGGGGTTGGGCAGATAGGCCACCTCGGCCCCGGTCAGCTTCGCCACCATCTCGGCGAGATGGCGGACGCGGTGTGTCTCGGTCATCTGGTTGAAGATGCGCACACGCTCGCCGGCCTGCGGTGCATCCTTCAGCGCCAGCTCGACGCAGCGCACCGAGTCCTGAATGTGGATGAAGGCGCGCGTCTGGCCCCCAGTGCCATGCACGGTCAGTGGATAGCCGATCGCCGCCTGGATCAGGAAGCGGTTCAGCACCGTGCCGTAATCTCCATCATAGTCGAAGCGGTTGATCAGCTGCTCGTGCCGTCGGGTCTGGTCGGTATGGGTGCCCCAGACGATGCCCTGATGCAGGTCGGTGATGCGCAGACCGTCGTTCTGGGCATAGAATTGGAACAGGATCTGATCGAGGCTCTTGGTCATGTGATAGACCGAACCGGGCCGCGTCGGATACAGGATCTGCTGGTCCCGCTTGCCAGCGGGGGTGTCAATCTGGACGTCGAGATAGCCTTCCGGGATCGGCGCGCCGACCGTGGAATAGCCATAGACCCCCATCGTACCCAGATGGACCAGATGCGCGTCGATGCCGGTCTCGACCAGCGCGGCCAGCAGGTTATGCGTCGCGTTGGTGTTGTTGTTGACGGTGTAGACCTTGTGGCGGTCGGTCTTCATCGAATAGGGCGCGGCGCGCTGTTCGGCGAAATGGATCACCGCGCCGGGGCGATATTCGGCCAGCCACTGCTTCAGCCGCTCATATTCCGTCGCCAGGTTCAGAAGGTGGAAATGGATCTTGCGTCCGGTTTCCTGATGCCAGATGCGACAGCGTTCCTGGATCGAGTCCATCGGGGTCAGGGATTGCACGCCCAGTTCGGTATCGATCCAGCGCCGCGAGAGATTGTCGAGGATATGGATCTCGTGCCCCAGCTCGGACAAGTGCAAGGCGGTCGGCCAACCGACGAATCCGTCACCGCCGAGAACTGCAATGCGCATCATCATCTCCTTCTGCTGCGCCGCAGGAATGCGCGCGCAATGTGTCAGAATTATAACGCTTTGACGATAGTCCTGCGTTCCATGCAATCTGCACGCCCGATAAACCGGCGAAACGATTGCAACCGCGCGTGGCGATCACTATTGATTTTCTATGATCTCGCAGAAAACCAAATATGCCATCAAGGCACTGATGGCGCTTGCCGATGAAGTGGCCGCAGGCGGAAGCGCGCTGACGATCGAAGAGATCGCGCAGCGCTCCGGCGCGCCCAAGCGCTTTCTGGAACACATCATGCTGGAACTGCGCAATGCGGGCTATGTCGGCTCGCGGCGCGGACGCGCGGGTGGCTATATCCTGATCAAGCAGCCCAAGGAAATCTCGATCGGAGAGCTGTTGCGCCAGGTCGATGGTCCGATCGCGCCGCTGCCTTGCCTGTCGCGCCGTTCGTACCAGCGCTGCGAGGATTGCCCGGACGAGGCAAGCTGCCGCCTGCGCAAGATGTTCGGCCAGGTCTTCTGGTCCTATCTGCTGCTGATCGAGTCTCTGACCCTTGCCGATCTGGTCGAGGAAGGTGGCCTGCCCGAAATGGGCGTGGCCTGACGGCGGAGGAGCCAAGCCGCCGGAAAGGTTGCCTTTCTGCCATGCTGACCGGAGCTGTTTCCGGATGCAGCTTGACCCGGAAAGGCGCTGGCGGCACTTCTCGTCCGAGGATCGCCCGCCGTCCGGCGGGCCATGTCACATGAAGCCCGAAAGCGCCTGATCGATCATGCCGGATTCCCAGACCCAAAGCCCCCGCAACGTCCCGATTGCCGGCGTCCTCGGCTGGCCGATCGCGCATTCGCGCTCGCCCCGTCTGCACGGATACTGGCTGCGGAAATACGGGATCCAAGGCCATTACATCCCGGTGCCGGTCCTGCCCGAGCACCTGGCCGAGGTGCTGCGCGCCATGCCCCGCATGGGCTTCGTCGGCGCGAATGTCACCATTCCGCACAAGGAAAGCGTGCTCGCGCTGGCCGATGTCGTCACCGACCGCGCCGCGCTGATCGGGGCCGCCAACACCCTGATCTTCCGACCCGACGGCAAGATTCATGCCGACAATACCGACGGCTATGGCTTCATCGCCAATATCCGGCAGCATGCGCCGGACTGGATCCCGGATGTCGGCCCGGCTGCCCTGATCGGGGCAGGGGGCGCGGCGCGGGCCGTGGTCGCCTCGCTTCTGGAAAGCGGTGTGACCGAGCTGCGCATCGCGAACCGAACCCGCATCCGGGCCGAACAGATCCGGGCCGAATTCGGCGCCAAGGTCGTCGTCTATGACTGGGCACAGGCCGGCAACATGCTTGAGGATGCTGTGACCGTGGTCAACGCGACCTCGATGGGCATGGACGGCAAGCCGCCGCTGCGCATCCCGATGGATGCGCTCAGCCCCGAAACGCTGGTCACGGATCTGGTCTATACCCCCCTGATGACGCCCTTCCTGCAAGAGGCCCAGGCGCGGGGATGCCAGATCGTGGACGGGTTGGGGATGCTGCTGCATCAGGCCGCGCCGGGCTTCGAGCGCTGGTTCGGCCACCGTCCCGAGGTTGACGACGACCTGCGCCGGGCCGTTCTGGAATGAGCTTCGTGCTGGGCCTGACCGGCGGGATCGGCATGGGCAAATCGACTGCCGCCGAAATGTTCCGCCAGCTGGGTCACCCGGTCTGGGATGCCGATGACAGCGTCCACCGCCTGTACGCCGCAGGTGGCGCGGCCGTCGCCCCGGTCGCGGCCGCTTTTCCCGGTGTCGCGCAGGCGGGCGCCATCGACCGCACGGCGCTGCGCAAGGCGCTGGCCGCCGATCCCGGCGGCTTCGCCCGGCTGGAGGAGATCGTGCATCCGCTTGTCGCCGAGGACCGCCGCGACTTCCTGCAGCGCCACCATGCCGCGCCCATCGTGGTTCTGGACATCCCCCTGCTTTACGAAAAGGGCAGCGAGGGTGCGATGGATGCCGTCGCCGTCGTCTCGGCCCCGGCCAAGCTTCAGCGTGAGCGCGTGCTGGCCCGCCCCGGCATGACCGAGGACAGCTTCCGCATGATCCTGTCCCGCCAGATGCCCGACGCGGAAAAGCGCAAGCGTGCGGATTTCATCATCCCCTCTGTCACGCGTCAGGGGGCGCAGGCGGCGATCATGGACATCTGCGACCGGATCATGGCAGGAAGGCCTCATGCGTGAGATCGTTCTGGATACCGAAACCACGGGCTTCGACCCCGAAACCGGCGACCGCATCGTCGAGATCGGCGCGCTCGAGCTGATGAACCACCTGCCCACCGGGCGGACCTTCCACGTCTATATCAACCCCGAACGATCCATGCCGCAGGAAGCGTTCGAGGTACACGGCCTTGGCGACGATTTCCTGCGCGACAAGCCGGTCTTCGCGACGGTGGCCCGCGATTTCGTCGAGTTCATCGGCGAGGATTCCCGGCTGGTCATCCACAACGCCCAGTTCGACATGAAATTCCTGAATGCCGAACTGCGCCGCGCGGGTCATGCGGTGATGCCCTATGGCCGCGCGATCGACACGCTTGAACTGGCCCGACGCATGTTTCCCGGCGCCCAGAACTCGCTGGATGCGCTATGCCGGCGGTTCCGTGTCGACAACTCGAACCGCACACTGCACGGCGCGCTTCTGGACAGCGAGCTTCTGGCCGAGGTCTATCTTGCGCTGCGGGGTGGCCGTCAGCCGGGACTGGTGTTGGAGGGTCCGGCGGGCGCCGGCCAGGCCCAAGGAACCGCAGGGGCGGGAACCGGGGCGCTTGCGGCACCGCGCAGTCCAAGGCCACGGCCCCTTGCCCCGCGCCTGACCGAGGCCGAGGCCGAGGCCCATGCCGCCTTTGTCGGCAAGATGGGGGAAAAGGCGCTGTGGCTGCGTTACCAACCGGCCGGTGCCGCGGCCTAGGCCCAACCCGCCTTTCCCGCGCCGGGAAAGGACATAACCGGATGAGGACGGTCTGTTGCTGAGCGACGCATGGCAGTTCATCAACGCGCTTTTCGAGCGGATGGACAAGATCCACATGAGCCTGATTGCGGCGGGCGTGGCCTTCTATGCCATGTTCGCGGTCTTTCCGGGCCTGGCGGTCCTCTTTGCACTTTGGGGCGTATGGTATGATCCCCAGCTGATCGAGACCTATGTCCATACCGCCGACGAGTTCATCCCTTCGGGCGCGGCGGACATCATCTATGGCCAGATCAACTCTCTGATCGCGGCGGGACGGACGCAGTTTGGCTGGGCGACTGGGATTTCGTTCCTGGTTGCCACCATCTCGGCCCGCGCGGGTGTGGATGCGCTGGTGCGCGGGCTGAACGCGGCCTATGGCGTGCGGTCGCATTCCACCATTTTCGGCTTCCTTCTGGCCTATGTCCTGACGCTGGGCATCGTCGGTGTCGTCGGCCTGGGACTTGCGGTCATCGTCGTGGTGCCGTTGGCCTTCAACCTGCTGCCGGACGTGCCGTTGCGCGACTGGATGATCGGGTCGGTTCCCTGGGTCGCGATCTTCGCCATCGTGCTGGTGGTGATCGGGATCATGTATCGCTATGGCCCGAACGTGAAGACACCGCGCACCCCGATCTTCACCTGGGGTTCGATTTTCGCCGCGCTCGCTTGGGCGATGGCCTCTTACGGGTTCTCGGTCTACCTGAACAACTTCAACAGCTATAACCGTATCTATGGTTCGATCGGGGCAGTGATCGCGCTGCTGATGTGGTTCTATCTGGGGGGCTTCTCGGTCATGCTGGGTGCGCTTATCAACCTTGAGCTGGCGCGGCATCGCCGTATCGCGCAGGCCCGCAAGATCCGGCGCGAGGCCCGCAAGGCTGCCGCAGACAAGGGCTAGTGACGCGAACCGGGCCGTGCCGCCGAGGTCAGGATCACGCCCTGCGCATCCATTCCCAGCGGCCGACGCTGCACCGGATCGACGCGGAAGCGCAAACGCAGACCAAAATGCCCCGGCCCCTGATCCAGTTCGGCGCTGCCCTCCAGTTGGGTCGCAAAAGCCTCGATCAGCTGGCTGCCCAGTCCAGTCCCTTCGGCCATCGCGGCCGAACTGCCGACCGAATTCACGATCTCCAGCAACGCCTCGCCCTGGCCGATGCTGTGCAGCCCGACGCGGACCCAGGGCGCCTCGCCATCTACGGCACCGGCATATTTCAGCGCGTTGGTGAATGCCTCGGTCGCCAGCAGTGACAGGGGCACGGCCTGATCCGGCATCAGCACCAGCTTGTCCAGGTCGGTCCTGACCTGAAGCCCGGATCCCGGCGAGATCGAGGCATTGGCCATCTGGTTGATGATGTCGCTGATAAGCCGGTCGGCTTCGACCGAATCCAGATGCTCGGCCTGATAAAGGTTGCGATAGATCGTGGCGAGCGAGGCGACGCGATCCTGAACCGAGCGCAGCACCCGCCGCGCATCCTCATGATCGATCATGCGGATCTGCATGTTGATGATCGAGGCGATAAGCTGCAGGTTGTTCTTGACCCGGTGATGGACTTCTTTCAGCAGCACGGTCTTTTCGTTGACCGACGCCTCCATCGCGTCCTCGTCGCGGATCAGGATGCGGGCCATGTTGTGGAATGTCTGGCTCATGTCCGCGATCTCGGCCGGGGCATCCTGCAGGACTGGCGGCGGGGCAGAGCGGTCGCCAATGGCAAAGCGGCGCATCTGACCGCGCAATTCGCGAATGTGGCGCAGCACCAACCGATAGACCGCGAAATAGGCCACCGCCAGCGATGCCGCCCACAGGATCAGGGGCAAGATCAGCGCGGCGCGGCGCGTCTGATCGATCCCTGCGATACCCAGTTCGGACCGGGTCCACGACCCCATCGCATAGACCAGCCCCGGAACCACGGGCACGACACTGAACACCCGCCGCTCGCCCGTCGCGGAATAATCGCTGAAGGTCGTCTCGCTGCGCGACAAAAGCGAAGGCAGGGTCTTGCCGCGCGGCAGCAGATCCTCGATCCGGCCATCGACGCCCTGACCGCCGGTCAGAACCTGGCCCAGATTGTTGAAGGTCAGAACCCGCACGCTTTCCGGCCCCAGCCCCGCCACATGCGTCGACCGCAGCATGTCGTGAGACATGGCGACGGCGATATAGCCCAGCAGCTCGGCACCCCGATAAAGCGGCTGGATCACCACGATCGATGACGAATCGCCCTCCATCCCGACATTGCTGGTGGTGACAAGCGTGCCGGGGCTTTCCACGAACAGTCGATAGGCCGGATCGTCGGTCACGTCATCGAGGCCCGGCGCCGAGGAACACAGCGTAGCCCCGTCCAGCCGCGTAAACCCGGCATAGGCGAAGTTGACCGATCGCTGAACGAAGCCGCGCATAATGTCCGCGCAGGCGCGGGGATCATTCATCGTCTCCAACACCGCAGGCCCAAGTGCGTCGGCGGTGCCAAGCGCGCTTTGCAGCAGCGCGCGTTCGCCCGCCGCCGCGGTTGCCGTCCGCCCAAGCAGGCCGATTTCGGATGACCGTTCGTACTCGCGCGACAGATGCAGGGTCTGGATGACCGAGATCAGGCCAATCGGCAGGATCGCCAGCGACAGCAGCCCGCCCAGACGGAACCCCAGCCCTTTCATGAATTCGGGCCTCTCCAGAAACCGGCGCAGCACGAGAGGGATCCTTAACGGATCATGGGGATGTTTTGCGCCATGACGGCCAGGGTCGCGCGATCGGTCATTTCCAGCTCTTCGCCTTCCTCAAGCTTCAACAGCTCGGCAAGCCGGCGGCGCCCGCGATTGGCCCGGGATTTGACCGTGCCCACGGCAACGCCGGTCATGGCGGCTGCCTCTTCATACGAAAATCCCGATGCACCGACAAGGATCAGCGCCTCGCGCTGCTCATCGGGAAGTTTCTTGAAGGCGTTGCGGAAGTCGTTCATCGCAAGGCGGCCGTCATGTTCGGGGCGCGCGGCCTGCCTTGCGGCATGAATGCCGTCGGAATCGCTGACTTCGCGCCGGGTCTTGCGACGGGCCGAATAGAAGGTGTTGCGCAGGATGGTGAACAGCCAGGCGCGCAGGTTGGTCCCGGGCTGGAACTTCTCGATATGGGTCCACGCCTTGACGATGGTATCCTGCACCAGATCGTCGGCCGATGCCCCTTCACGGGTCAGCGACAGCGCAAAGGCGCGCAGCGCCGGCAGGTGGTTCACCAGTTCATCTCGCGGATCGCCATGATCCGAAGCGCGCGTGGCCTTGGTCTTTCCGGTCATGCGCAATCACTCCTGCTCGCGCAACTTGTCGAGCAATTCCAGGAACCTGTCGGGAATTTTCTGGGTCGAGTCTTGTTCATACACACGCTTCAGGTTTTCATCGATCTGCTTCTCGATTGCGACCTTTTTGCGTTCCTCTCGCCTGATATTCATATTTAAGTTATTCCCGAAATTCTTGTGCGCACTGTGCCTAACCGTTACGTATCCAATCAGGTTCCACGAAAATACGCATTTCTGAGGACGACATGACAGCAGCAGATCTGGCCCAATCGATCAGTCGCGAACTGCCCTACCTGCGGCGCTATGCGCGCGCGCTGACCGGCAGCCAGACCGCAGGCGACAACTATGCCGCCGCAACGCTGGAAGCCATTCTTTCGGATCGCGGCCTGATGGCTGGCGATGATACGCGGCTTTCCCTGTTCCGCACCTTTCACGCCATCTGGCAAAGCTCGGGCCAGCCGGTCGAACTGGAAGGCCAGACCCCGCAAGAGGCGCGCGCCCAGTCGCATCTGCGCAAGCTGACCCCGAACTCGCGCGAGGCACTTTTGCTGCGCACGATCGAAGAGTTGCGCTATGACCAGATCGCAAAGGTCATGCAGGTCGAGCAGCCCGAGGCCGAGGAGCTCGTCCAGATCGCCCTGTCCGAAATGAGCAACACGCTGTCGGGCAAGGTCATGGTGATCGAGGATGAAACCATCATCGCCATGGACCTCAAGGGCATCGTTCTGGCGATGGGCCATGAAGTCACCGGGATCGCTCGCACCCACAAGGCCGCGGTCGAGCTGGCGCATGAACGTCGCCCGGACCTGATCCTGGCCGATATCCAGCTTGCCGATGGCTCCTCGGGGGTCGAGGCGGTGAACGAGCTGATCTCGGATCTGGGCGACCTGCCGGTGATCTTCATCACCGCTTTCCCGGAACGGCTGCTGACCGGCGACCGCCCGGAACCAGCCTTCCTGATCTCGAAGCCCTATTCGGAAGAACAGGTGCGTTCGGCGGTCAGCCAGGCGATGTTCTTCGCCTCGACCGAGGGGCTGAGCGCGGCCTGACGGCGCCCGGCCTTATTCCCAGTCAGTCCGCGCAAACCGCGCGCTTCGCCTCGGCATAATCCCGGGCGAGGGTATCGATCAGCATGGCCGCGGGTTCTACCGTGCGGATTGCCCCGATCCCCTGGCCCGACCCCCAGATCTGGCTCCAGGCCTTGGCCTTGGCCGCGCCCCCAAAATCCATGGTCGTGACATCGGCCGTGTCCAGTGCTTCCGGGTCAAGCCCGGCATTGCGGATCGACGGGGCCAGATAGTTGCCGTGGACGCCCGTGAACAGGCTGGAGTTCACGATGTCCTCGGCCCCGCTTTCCACGATCATCCGCTTGTAGTCGGGCTGTGCATTCGCCTCGGCCGTGGCGATGAAGGGGCTGCCGATATAGGCCAGATCCGCGCCCATGACTTGCGCCGCAAGGACCGCGCGTCCGGTCGCGATCGACCCGGAAAGCAGCAGTGGCCCGTCGAACCAGGCGCGGATTTCCTGGATCAGGGCAAAGGGCGATTGCTGGCCGGCATGGCCGCCTGCGCCCGCGGCGACCGCGATCAGCCCGTCGGCGCCCTTGTCGATGGCCTTGCGGGCAAAGGTGTTGGTGATGACGTCGTGAAGCGCGATACCGCCGCAATCATGGGCAGCGGCGTTCACCTCGGGCCGGGCGCCAAGGCTGGTGATCCAGATCGGCACCCGGTGGCGATGACAGATTTCGATGTCCCGCTCGAGCCGCGCATTGCTGCGGTGAACGATCTGGTTCACGGCAAAGGGCGCGGCGGGATGATCTGGATTGGCCTGGTTATGGCGATCCAGTTCTTCGCTGATGCGGGTCAGCCAGGCGTCAAGAAGGATCGGGTCGCCATCTTTCTCGCGGGCGTTCAGCGCCGGAAAGCTGCCGACGATCCCGGCCTTGCATTGCGCAATGACCAGTTCCGGCCCTGACACGATGAACATCGGCGAGGCAACGACCGGGATCCGAAGGCCGGCAAGAATGGGGGGCAGCATGACGTCTCCTCGGTGGTCAGCATCGGGCGGCAGGTTGCACAAGCCGCCCGGCGCTGCCAACGGTTCCGTGGCGTCCGCTTCAGTAGGGCATCGGATTCTCGTGATGCAGACGGTCGATGCGCTTCAAGGCCTCATCCGTCAGAACCAGATCGATCCCCTTCAGCAGATGATCAAGCTGGGACCGGCTGGTTGCCCCGATGATCGGGACGCAGGCGAAGGGCCGCTGCCGGGTAAAGGCGATCGCCATGTGGATCGGGTCCAGCCCCAGTTCGCGGGCCAGGGCGTGATAGGCGCCGACGATCTCGACCGCCCGCCGCGTCCTGCGCCCGCCCAGATCGCCGGTCCCGCCATGCGCCTTGTCGACAAAGGCGCGGCTGCCATCCGGTTCGTCCCCTTCGCGATACTTGCCGGTCAGAAGACCGGCGGCCAGCGGCGAATAGGCCAGCAGCGTGACACCTTCGTTCACCGCCACCTCGGCCATGTCGGTGTCGTAAAGGCGGCACATCAGCGAGTATTCGTTCTGGATCGCCGCGACACGCGGTCCGCCGACGCGGGATGCGGTGTCGATCCAGCGCGTGGTGCCCCAGGCGGATTCGTTCGACAGGCCAAAGGCACGGACCTTGCCCGCCTTCACTGCGTCGGCCAGCGCCTCCAGCACGTCGGCCATATGGTCCAGCGTCTTCTGGCGGTCCTGCTTGCGCGGGTCATAGTGCCAGTTCTGGCGGAAGGCATAGCTGCCCCGGACCGGCCAATGCAGCTGGTACAGGTCGATGTAATCGGTGTGCAGCCGCTTCAGCGAGGCATCGATGGTCTGGTGGATGATGCGCCCGTCATAGCCGTCGTGGCGCACCTTGTCGCTGGGACCGGCCACCTTGGTCGCGATCTCGACCTTGTCGCGCCCGCCGCGTTCGGCCAGCCAGGCCCCGATGAATTCCTCGGTCCGGCCCACGGTTTCACGCAGGACCGGATTTACAGGATACATCTCGGCGGTATCAAGGAAAGTGATCCCGGCCCCGACCGCCATGTCCATCTGTCCATGGGCGTCGGCCATGCCGGTCTGGTTGCCAAAGGTCATGGTCCCCAGCGACACGGCACTGACCGTAACCTCGCTGGTGCCAAGCGTCACACGTTGCATCGAATGCCTTTCGTCAGAATTGGCGGAAGAGAATGGGAGTCGAACCCACCCGGGACAGGCTCGCTGCCCCAACCGGATTTGAAGTCCGGCCGCCCCACCGGGGACGATTCTCTTCCAAATGGCTCATCCGTCCGACCTGTCCGGCGTGAACAGGTCGATCCGGTGCGGATTGATGCGCCGCAAATCGCCCCGCCGCAAGGTTAGGCCGAGCCTGTCGAAGAAGTCGAGGATCTGGATCGCCACTTTGCGCCCGTTTTGCACCTGATCGCGAAAGGTGGGCGCAGTGAACCAGCCGTCATCGCTGGATTTGGCAATGTCACGGATGATCCCCACCATCTCGACCGTGGTTGCGCGGGCAAAGAAATGGTCATGAGCGATCTGGTCGACCCGGCCCTGACGCGCGGCCATGCGAAGAAGGCGGCGCAGCTCTGCCTCATCCTCGTCAAGCTCGCTGGCGAAGTCGCGGACACGCGGCGGACGGAAACGCTCGGCCCCTTCAAGGCGTGGCAGGATCGTGTCAAGGATGGCTTCGTCCTGCGGTGAAAGCCGGGGCAGGTGGCCCGGCAGGCGCAGGAAGGCGCCATCAAGGGCGATCCGGCCCGCCTCGGCCTCGGCCCGCAGAAAGGCCGCGAAATCCGTCTTCGGCAGGCGCGGCTCCAACACAAGACGCAGCCTTTCGCGACCCAGTCCCTGCAGATCGGCATTGTCGTTGTGGAAATCGGCCAGAACCTTTTGCGCCTGCGCGCGCAAGGCGCCAAGGCGTTCCGAAGCCAGCGCCTGCATCGTCCCGGCGATCACCTGAAGGCCCGACGCCGAAAGCGCCGTCTGGATCTGTTCTGGCGACAGGGCACGGTCCCGCGCGAAGCTCTGGATATCGACAAGCCCAATCTGCCCAAGCGCAGCCAACGCAGCCGCAGCGTCGGGAAGGGCCATGGCATGCAGGACGGCAAGCCGCTCGGGACGGGCCCGGCGACGGGCGGGTGCGCGAAGATCCACGATCTGCCCGCCGCCGATGGTCCGGCGCGCCGAAACGTCGCGCAGGATGAAGCGGTCGCCCACGGTCGCGGCCAAAGGCCGGTCCAGCACGATCTGCGCCAACCCTTCGGCACCCGGCATCAGGTCTCCGGAAAGGGGCACGATGCGGGCGCCAAGCTCGGCCGAGCCAACATGCAGCCGGGCAGGGAACCATGTCGTCAACGGCTTCGGCTCGGACGGCAGGACACGCATCAGGACGTCGATCCGGTCGGTCGGCGCGTGAAGTGTGGGATCAAGCGCCACATCCCCGCGCGAGATTGCGTCGCGCGCGACCCCGTCGCCCGCAAGGTTCAGTGCGCAGCGCTGCCCGGCAAGTCCTTGCCCTGCCTTGCGGTTCTGCGCGTGGATGCCCCGAACGCGCGCGGCAAGACCCAGGGGGCTGATGGTGATCTGGTCCCCGACACTGACCTGACCGGAAAGCACGGTTCCCGTGACCACTGTTCCTGCGCCCGCCAGGGTGAAGCTGCGGTCGATTGACAGCCGAAATCGGGCATCGGTGGCGCGGGCGGTGGTCGCAGTCTCGGCCTCGGCCAAGCGCTGCCGCAATGCGTCGATTCCCGCCCCCGACATGGACGACACGGGGATGATCGGGGCCCCCGCCAGCCCGGTCGGCGTCAGCAGCGCATCGATCTCCAAGGCAAGCATCTGGATCCGCGCCGCATCTGTCAGATCAGATTTCGTCAACGCGACGACGCCGCGGCGGATGCCCAGCAGATCCAGGATTGCCAGATGCTCCCTGGTCTGGGGCATGATGCCGTCATCAGCCGCCACGACCAGCAGCGCCAGATCGATCCCGCCAGCCCCGGCCAGCATGGTGTGGACGAATTTCTCATGCCCCGGAACGTCGACAAAGCCGGTGACGGTCCCCGCGCCCAGGTCGGCATAGGCAAAGCCAAGGTCGATGGTGATCCCCCGTGCCTTTTCCTCGGCCAGCCGGTCGGCGTCTACACCCGTCAGCGCACGGACCAGCGCGGTCTTGCCATGGTCGATATGACCGGCGGTTCCGACGATCATACAGGCAGCGCGTCAAGCAGTGCCTTGTCCTCGGGCAGGCAGCGCAGGTCCAGGATCAGCGCACCATCATGGATGCGACCGATGATCGGAACCGCAAGGCGGCGCAGCCGCTCGGCCAGGCCATCGGGCGAGGGCGTCAGCGCCAGGCCCGCGCTGGCAAGCGTCTCGGTGGGCAGCGCGCCAGAGCCAATCTGGCTGGCGCAAGCGATCACCTGCACGCGACAACCAAGCCGGGCCGCAACCAGCGGGGCCAGCCGTTCCGCCTGTGCCCGGATCTCGGCTTCCGACCGGGACAAAAGACGCAAGGTTGGCAAGCGCTCGGCCAGGCGGTCGGGATCGCGGTAAAGGCGCAGTGTCGCCTCGGTCGCGGCGATGCGGATCTTGTCCATGCGCAGGGCGCGCTTCAGCGGGTTCCTGTTGATCGCGGCAATGATCTCTCGCCTGCCCAGGATGAACCCCGCCTGAGGACCGCCCAAAAGCTTGTCGCCCGAAAATGTGACGACATCCGCACCCTCGGCAATCGCGGCCGCCACCGTCGGCTCGGGCGAGATCCCCCAGCGGGACAGATCGACCAGCGTGCCCGAGCCAAGGTCGTTCAGCATCGGCAGCGCGGCCTGCCGGGCGATTCCGGCCAGTTCGGGGGCAGGAACCTGGCTGGTGAACCCCTCGATCCGGTAATTCGAGGTGTGGACCTTCATCAGCAGCCCGGTATCCGGACCGATCGCTTCGCGGTAATCACGGGCGTGGGTCCGGTTGGTGGTCCCGACCTCGCGCAAGCGGCAGCCCGCCTGTTCCATGATCGCAGGCATGCGGAAGGCGCCCCCGATCTCGATCAACTCGCCACGCGAGACGATGGCCTCGCGCCCACGGGCCAGCGTGTTCAGCGCGATCAGGACGGCAGCGGCGTTGTTGTTGACGACCGTCGCATCCTCGGCCCCGGTCAGTTCGCACAGAAGTCCGCGCAGGTGGCTGTCGCGTTCACCTCGGCCCCCGCTGTCAAGTTCGAACTCCAGCGCGGCAGGCGCGCGCATGGCGGCCGTCGCGGCCTCGACCGCGGTATCGGCCAGAATGGCGCGGCCAAGATTGGTGTGCAGGACGGTCCCGGTCAGATTCAAGACCGGCCGCAGGCGCGACAGCGCCGCATCCTGCAAACTGGCCGTAACCGTCCCAAGGATCCGCTGGCTGTCAGGCAGGGGATCGGGCCGCGATGTCCTGATCGTCGCAAGCTCGGCACGGATCGCTTCTGTCACGACGGACCGGCCATGGGCTCTGATCAGCGCATCGCAATCGGCAAGCAGGCGATCCACGGAAGGCAGCGCACGCAGATCCGACATCAATATCCCATCATGAACGGATTGAAGCCCCCGCGCGTCCATTCCGTCTCTCGCATCATCAGGTCCAGCCCAAGACTTGCGACGTCATCCGCGACCGGTTCCAGGGTGGGGTTCTTGTTTTGGTAAAGGATCTTCACCCAATGCGAACATTCGCGGCAGATCTCGGCCTTGACGGTCGCTTCCTCGGTCTCGACCGAGCGATAGGTAATCCCCTTGGTTGAACCGCAGCAGGTGCATTTCACCCGAACCTCGTTCCACAGGGTCTGGCAGGTTGCACAGGAACAGTATCGCGCGCCTTCAGCCCCGATATTTTCCGTTACCATGCTGACCACCGGTCGACCGCCACATGCAGGGCATGTGCCGGTTCGGATCGCTACCAGTTGTTCCACGTGAAGCGTCGAGGCCAGCATCGCGGCATGGACCTGCAGGGCCGCGGCGGCGAAAATATGGGGTGCGATCGCGTCCGGAGGAATGTCATCGGCCAGGACATTGCCCATGACCCAATCCAGATCCGCAGGCGGCGCATCCTGAAGTGCCTGCAGGGCCAATCGCGCTGGTTCGGGCATCGGACTGTCGGCCAGTTTCCGGCAAAGCGCGGTCAGCACGGGGGCAAGCTCGGCACGCATCCCCTGCCGGTCCAGCGGCGGCATCCGGCTTGATCGCGCAAGTTCGATCCTCGCCGGAGGCAGCGGATCGGGACGCGGCAGTTCTTGGGCCAGCGCCGCCTGCGCACGCGAAACGTCGCCCAGGAATCTCAGGTAAGGCGCGAGGTTCGGACTGTGCTGGGCAAGGAAATCGAAACGCCCCGCCCTGGTTGCGAACAGGGTTTCCGGATCAGGAAGGCGCGCCAGGGGAACCTTGGCGACGCCGCCGATCATGGAAGGATCGGGTTTCAAGCTTGAAGTCATGGTGTCCTGACTGGGCCTGCGTCCGGGTCACTCTGCCGGACCGCGACCTTCACGTCCAGCCAGTTCCCGCAACCATTTGCGATGGTGCCGCCAGGCCCACCCGCCGGTCACAGTGCCCCGCGTCATCGCCCGCAGCGTGCCCCGCGTCCAGAAGGCGGCATAGACATGGACAATGAAGGTCAGGATGATCAGTACCGCCGCCAGCGAATGAACCAGCATCGCCCAGCGTCGAACGGGCAGCGAGACAAGGTCGGGGAAGTACTCTTCCCAGATCATCACGCCGGAAACGATCAGCACGATGATCAGACCCGACATCGCCCAGAAGACGCCCTTTTGCCCGGCATTGTACTTGCCGAGTTCGGGCAGCCGTTCCTCGTGCCCTTTCACCACTTCGCCGATATTCGCCACCCAGGTGCGATCCTCGGGGCGGGGCAGGTTCAGTTTCCAAAGCTGGGCGAACAGCACGAAGAAGCTGAAGAACAGCAGGATCCCCACGAAAGGATGCAGCCAGCGCGTGGCCTGGCCGCCCCCGAACAGCCCGGTCAGGAAGTAAAGCGCGGGGTGGAACAGGGAGAGGCCCGACAGCAGAAGCACGATCAGGGAAATCGCGGTCACCCAGTGATTGGCGCGAGTGAAGCCGCGATAGCGGCTGACCGTAACCGGCGCGACGGTTTCGATATGGTCACCGCTTTGGGAGTAGAGCCGCTTCTCCATCAGAGACTCTCCTTTCCGGGGGGCAGGCTGCTTTCGACAAGGTGCTCGGCCTCCTGCTCTTCCTGCTGCGAGACGCTGTTCGCACGCGCGAACAGGCCATGCAGGATCGAGCCGACCGCCGCCGCGCCGATCACGGCAAGCCCGACGGTCTTGGTCACACCCTTCCAACCGCGCACCACAGGCGAGATCCGGGGATCTTCGGGCAGGTTCGCGTAAAGCGAAGGCTGGTCCGCGTGGTGCAGGACATAGAAGACATGGGTGCCGCCGACGCCTTCCGGATCATAGATCCCCGCATTCTCGAAGCCGCGCGATTTCAGATCGGCAACGCGCGTGTTCGCGTGCTCGATCATATCCTCCTTGGTGCCGAAGACGATGGCCTGGGTCGGGCAGGCCTTGGCACAGGCCGGCCCCTGTCCCACGGCCACGCGATCGGAACACAGGGTGCACTTGTAGCTTTTGTGGTCGACCTTGCTGACGCGCGGGATGTTGAAGGGACAACCGGTGATGCAATAGCCGCAGCCGATACAGTTCTCGTGGATGAAATCCACGATGCCGTTCGAATATTGCACGATGGCGCCCGGTGCCGGGCAGGCCTTCAGGCAGCCGGGATCGCTGCAATGCATGCAGCCATCCTTGCGGATCAGCCATTCCAGATTGCCGGTTTCGGGATTGTCGAACTCGCTGAAACGCATCAGCGTGAACATGTCCGGCGTCAGGTCATGCGGATTGTCATAGACCCCGACATTGTGGCCGATCTCGGGCGAGGTGTCGTTCCATTCGGCGCAAGCCGACTGGCAGGCCTTGCAGCCGATGCATTTCGATACGTCGATCAGCTTTGCGACCGGCGTCAGCTCTCGCTCGGGCTTGGGCAGGTCGGGCATGGCCGAGGCGCGGACGACATCGCCCACGCCCAGGTTCGCGGTCATCGGCTGGATCGGCGGGTTCGAGACCGCCGTCCGCGGACTGTCGAGGTTCGGATCCATGGTCATGACACCACCTCGCCCTTCGCCGGTTCGATATTGCACAGAAACGCCTTGAATTCAGGCGTTTCCACGTTCGCATCGCCCACGAACGGGGTCAGGCTGTTTGGCCCGAACCCCTTGCGCGCGGCGCCAATGAAGCCCCAGTGCAGCGGGATGCCGACCACATGGACCAGCTTGTCACCGCATTGCAGCGGCCGGATGCGCTTGGTCACCACCGCCTTGGCGGTGATTTCGCCGCGCTTCGACCACACCCGCACGGTGCCGCCCTTGGTGATGCCCTTTTCGGCGGCCAGCTCCTCGCTGATCTCGACGAAAAATTCGGGCTGCAGGGCCGCGTTGATGCGGTTGTGCTTGGTCCAATAGTGGAAATGCTCGGTCAGGCGATAAGAGGTCGCCACAAAGGGAAACTCGTCACTGGTGGCGAATTGCTCTGCGTCCTTGACGAAGACCCGCGCCACCGGGTTGCCGCGCATTTCTGGGTTGAAGACGTTCGCAATGGGTGACTCGAAGGGTTCCATATGCGTCGGGAAGGGCCCGTCGCGCATCAGGCCGCGGGTAAACAGCCGCGATGCCCCTTCGGGGTTCATGATGAAGGGACCGACCGCATCCGGCTTGGCGGTGGGCGAGATGTCGGGGATGTCGTAGCCCACCCACTTCTCGCCATTCCATTCCATCAGCTTGCGCGTGGGATCCCAAGGCTTGCCCTGCATGTCCGCCGAAGCCCGGTTGTAAAGGATCCGGCGGTTCAGCGGCCACGAGAAGCTCCAGTTCAGGAACAGGCCGGTATCGTCGGGATCGGTATTGTCCCGGCGCGCCATGTTGTTCCCATCCTCGGTCCAGCAGCCGGCATAGATCCAGCAGGCAGACATGGTGGAACCGTCGTCGCGCAACTGACTGAAGTTCAGCAGTTGCTTGCCCTTCGCGGTCAATAGCTTGCCGGTGTCCACCAGGTCATGGACATCCCCCAGCGCCCTGCCGTTCAGTTCCTTCGCCAGTTCCTCGGCCGTGGGCTCGTTCTCATCGGCATAGTCCCAGGTCAGGTTCAGGATCGGGTCGGGGAAAGTTCCGCCTTCTTCCTGGTAGAGCTTCTTCAGCCGCAGGAACAGCTGGGACATGATCCAGGTATCGCGCTTGGCCTGGCCCGGAGGGGTCGATGCCGCCCAGTGCCATTGCAGCCACCGGCCCGAATTCACCAGCGAACCATCGTCCTCGGCAAAACTGGTGGTTGGAAGCTCGATCACCTCGGTCTGGATCGAGGCCGGATCCACGTCGTTGTATTCGCCGTGGTTTTCCCAGAAATGGGCGGTCTCGGTCTCCAGCGGATCCATGACCACCAGAAGCTTCAGCTTGGCCAGCGCCGAGGTCAATTTCGCCCGGTTGGGGAAGGACAGCAGCGGGTTGAAGCCCTGGCAGAAATAGTTGGTGATCTTTCCTTCGTCCATCAGCTCGAACATGCGCAGGATGTCATAGGTCGGGACATCCAGCTTGGGCAGGTAGTGATAGGCCCAGTCGTTCTGGACCGTCGCCGCGTCGCCCCACATGGATTTCATGAAGCTGACCATGAACTTGGGATAGTTCTGCCAGTAACTGGTCTGGCCCGGTCGTAGCGGCTTGAAGGCGCGGCTGGACATGTAGGTCGTCCAGTCGGCCTCCTTCTCGGTCGGGATATTCAGGTAGCCGGGGATCAGATTCGACATCAGGCCGATATCGGTCAGACCCTGGATGTTGGAATGCCCGCGCAAGGCGTTCATCCCGCCGCCCCGGACGCCGATATTGCCCAGGATCAGCTGCAGCATCGCCATGCCACGAATGTTCTGCGACCCCTTGGAGTGCTGTGTCCAGCCAAGCGCATACATCGACGTCATGGCCTTGTCGGGGGCCGAACATTCCCCGATCATCTCGGCGATCTTCAGGAAGCGGTCCTTGGGCGTGCCACAGACCTGTTCGACCAGTTCCGGCGTATAGCGTGAGACATGCTCTTTCAGCAGGTTCCAGACGCAGCGCGGGTTCTGCAGGGTCATGTCGACCTGCGCGAAACCGTCATCGCCGATGACGTAATCCCAGCTCGACTTGTCATAATCGCGCTTCTCGGGATCATAGCCCGTGAAAAGCCCGTCGCTCCACCCGAATTCGTCCTTCACGATGAAGGCCGCGTTGGTGAAGTTCTTGACGTATTCCCACTGGACCTTGTCGTTCTGGATCATCCAGTTGATCATGCCCATCAGGAAGGCGATGTCCGATCCCGGCCGGATCGGGGCATAGTAATCCGCGACCGAGGCCGTGCGCGTGAACCGGGGGTCCACGACGATCAGCTTTGCGCCGCGATGGGCCTTGGCCTCTGTCACCCATTTGAAGCCGCAGGGATGGGCTTCGGCGGCATTGCCGCCCATGACAATTACGAGGTCAGTGTTCTTGATGTCGGTCCATGGATTGGTCATCGCTCCGCGGCCAAAGGTCGGGCCCAAACTGGACACCGTGGGGCCGTGTCAAACGCGCGCCTGGTTATCGAAACCGACAATTCCCAGCGACCGGACCACTTTGTAGGTCAGCCAGGCCGTTTCATTCGTGGTGGCCGAGGCGGCCAGGAAGCCGGTCGAAACCCAGCGATTGACCGGCACGCCGGCATCGTTGTTCTGGACGAAATTCGCCTCGCGGTCGTCCTTGAGCGCGCGGGCGATCTTGTCCAGCGCCTCTTCCCAGTCAATTTCCTCGAACCGGTCGCTGCCGGGGCGGCGGATGCGGGGAACGGTCAGCCGGGTTGCCGACAGGACCGTATCCTTCAGTGCCGCGCCCTTGGGGCAAAGCGTTCCGCGATTGGTCGGGTGATCCGCGTCGCCCTCGATATGGACGACCTGGGCGGTTTCACCCGCCGCCACGTCGCCCTTGGAATAGATCAGGATGCCGCAGGCGACCGAGCAATAAGTGCAGGTGTTCCGGGTTTCCGTGGTCGAGGCCAGCTTGAATGCGCGTACGTGCGCCTGTTCGGCAGCTTCCGCGTCCCCAAATCCCATTGCCCCGAGTGAGGTTGCCGCGACACCCGCACCCGCCAGCTTCAGAAAGCCACGGCGTGAGAGGTCGATGTTCATCGTGCCTCCTATTTTGCCTGTCAAATGGATAGGTAGGATCAGCATGACTCTTGGAGAAGCGAGTTGTCAAGCAAAGCAAAAACCCCCGGCAAAACCGGGGGCCTTCGCACTAACCAGATGAAAATAATAGAGAAGAGCGAGATCAGACTTCGACTGCCACGGCCCCGATGGGATGAGAGCAACAGGCCAGGATATAGCCTTCCTCGATATCTTCGTCCGTGATGCCTCCGTTATGGACCATGTGCACGTCGCCCGAGATCTTGCGGATCTT
Organism: Paracoccus sp. KR1-242; assembly: GCF_049446195.1. Taxonomy (NCBI): domain Bacteria; kingdom Pseudomonadati; phylum Pseudomonadota; class Alphaproteobacteria; order Rhodobacterales; family Paracoccaceae; genus Paracoccus; species Paracoccus sp. KR1-242. The sequence continues at coordinate 72,344 of NZ_JBMSED010000011.1, read as the reverse complement.
GCAGGTACCGCAAAGACCGAAGGTGCAGCCCGACGGAATGTTCAGACCCTGCGACTTGGCGACACCGAGGACAGTGTCGGTTTCGGCGCATTTCGCGATGATTCCCGAACTGGCAAAGGTGATCTGCGCCTGGTTCGTCTCGTCCGGGATGACGTCGTCCAGAACCGGTGCCTCGGCCTCGTTCCTGACGGGAGCACCAAAGCTTTCCTGATGATAATGCTCCATGTCATAGCCAAGCGCGACCAGCATGTCGCGCACCGCCTGCATGAAGGGTTCGGGCCCGCAGCAGAAGACCTCGCGTTCAAGGTAATCGGGGGCCATCAGGCCCAACATGATCTGATTGAGACGACCCCGATAGCCGTGCCAGGTGCGGAAAGGATCCGCATCCTCGATGGTGAAGCGCAGTTGCAGACCGGGCACCCGGTCCGCCATCTGCTCAAGCCGCTGGCGAAAGATGATCTCGCTGGGGCTGCGGGCCGCGTGGACAAAGACGATGTCCGGCATCTCGCCCGAGTCCCAGGCCCAGGTCGTCATCGACATCAGCGGCGTGACGCCCGATCCGGCCGAGATGAACAGGTACTTCGGGGCCTCGTGCCGGATAAAGCTGAAAATCCCGGCCGGGCCAAAGGCTTTCAGCTTCATCCCCGGCCGCAGGTGGTCCAGCATCCAGCGCCCACCCTGGCTGCCCGGCTGAGCCTTGACCGTGATCGAGATCGACAAGGGCCGCGACGGGCTGGAGCTGATCGTATAGGTGCGCTGGACGTTCCCGCCGGGAACCGGCAGGTCCAGCGTGACGAACTGTCCCGGCTGATAGTCGAAATAGGACCCCGACGGTGCGCGGAAGGTGAAGGTGGCGGTGTCCTGCGTCTCGGGCACCACCATTGCGCATTCCAGCGGCTCGTCGTCCTTCCACGGGCGGTCGCCGAAGGCCTTGACCAGAACCGCCATTATTCCGCCGCCATCGCCGGGGCCGGGTTCAAGCGGTTCTTCATCAACGAGACATACCAATCGACGAAGTGGATCACCCCTTCTTCCTGCGTCTTGGAATAGGGCCCAGGTTCATATGCGGGGGACCGGATGCCGTTCTGGTTTTCTTCGACCACGCGGCGATCTTCATCATTGGTGGAAAGCCAGACCTCGGTCAGCTTTTCAAGATCATAGTCCTTGCCCTCGACCGCGTCCTTGTGAACCAGCCACTTCGTCGTAACCTCTGTTTCAGTGGGGCTGATCGGCAGCAGGCGGAAGACGATCGCATGGTCCGCCAGGAAGTGGTTCCAGCTGGACGGGAAATGATAGAACATCAGGCTGCCCGCGTCGGCCCAGGGCATGCCACCCATCAGTCGCGTCACCGCCGATTTCGTCGACATGGTAAAGCTTTCCGCGTGGTCAAGCAGCGGCACCCGCGCCAGCCTCCATTGCATGTCCGCCTGGCTGACAAAGCGCGCGGGCATCCCAGCCTTGTCGCAGCGGTCCCAATGGGCGAGAATTTCCGGCGAGGCGGCATTCGGCCCTTCCATCACCGTCATCAGCGGGTTGTCGGAATAGGTCCGGCACAGAGACGGGTGAGAGCCGCTGCAGTGATAGCATTCGCGGTTGTTCTCGATCACCAGCTTCCAGTTGCCCTTTTCCACGATGGTCGAGGAATGGGCGACCTTGGCATCGGCCAGCAGGCCTGACGGCGCAAGATAGGGAACCAAGCTTTTCGCAAGCTCGCCGATCGCCGGGGGCACCTGTGCCAGGCAGATGAAGACCATGCCGTTCAGATCGACGCAATGAACGGTCTTCAATCCGAATTTCGAGGCATCGAAGTCATCGCCCATGTCACGGGCGTAAAGCAGCTTGCCGTCCAGTTCGTAAGTCCACTGGTGATAGGGGCAGACAAGCTTCGCGGTCGAGCCCGTGGCTTTAGAGCACAGCCGCTGTCCACGATGACGGCAGACGTTGTGGAAGGCGCGGACCTTGCCGTCGCCGCCTCGCACGATCAGGACCGGATAAGCGCCGACCTGAAGTGTCGCGTAGTTGCCGGTCTTAGGGATTTCGCAGGACGGAATGGCGAAAAGCCATTCCTTGTACCAGATCTGCTCAAGGTCCGCCTGGAAGGCCCCCTGATCGCAGTAAAGGTCGCGGGTCAGGGAGTAATTTCCCGGACGGCTGGCAAGCTGGGACAGAATTTCGGCATTGTTCAGCATGGCTGGGTTTCCGGTGGCTGGAGAGGGCGTCCTTCACGCGAGATTTGCACCGGATCACGTCGCCGCAATCCACCAAATGCGACATCCCGACGACGAATTCTGACGTTGCGTGACACGTGACCGCCACTTGCCGTCAGACGGCCTGAAACCTGTGGGAATAACCCTGTGGAGGAATCGGGTGCGACTCAGATGGGCGAATCTGTGGGAATCAATTCGGACAAATAGAGCCTGTGGATGCCAGCCCCGAACGCATCGGGAACCAGGCCAGGTTCTCCACATGTCGAGAACTTCCCGCGCCTTCTCCACAGCCTGTGAGTGAATCAACTTTTCACAAATTTATCCACAGGCTGTCTTTACCTAATTATCTGTTTTTAAATGATAAAATTGTTAATCAAACGTTTACGTTTCAGTTTTCCCCAATCATAGATTTTGGGGATTTCGGGCGTGAAACACTGATTTCCAGTCATCCACAGGCCCAATAACTACATCATCCTTCTTTATCTTTACGACTATTTAAGAGAGAGGAGCACTCGTCCGGAGGTGATCCCATGACCGATCTGCTTGCCCTGTCCTACCCATGGGTGAAGTCCCTTCACATCATGGCAGTGCTGTCGTGGATGGCGGGCCTGTTCTATCTTCCAAGGCTGTTCGTCTATCACGCCGAGCGGGGCCGCAACGGCGAGGCAGAGCCGGCAACATCACTCGCAATCATGGAAGACAAGCTTCTGCGCCTGATAATGCGGCCTGCCATGATCCTGACCTGGATTGCCGGGCTGCTTCTGGTCGCAACCCCGGGAATCGTCGACTGGTCAATGGCCTGGCCCTGGACCAAGGCCGTCGGTGTGATCGCAATGACCTGGTTTCACATGTGGCTTGCAGGCCAGCGTCGGCTGCTTCAGGCGGGGCAGGGACTGACCGGCAGGCGCTATCGGATGATGAACGAATTGCCGACGATCTTGATGGTCGTAATCGTTCTGTCGGTCATTCTGAAGTTCTGAGAATTGACTCAAGGGAGGATTCTCCCTATCTGAGCGTTCAACCGTCGTCCGGCGGCCGCTTTCCATTCACAATTACCATCGTGCCGCGATCCGCTGATCCGCCGCGTCCATGGACATGATATGAGCGAAGAACGTCTGAACCTGGCCGATCTCAAGGCGAAAACCCCTGCCGACCTTCTGGCCATGGCCGAAGAGTGGGAGATCGAGAACGCCTCGACCATGCGCAAGGGCGAGATGATGTTCTCGATCCTGAAGGAACATGCCGAAGAGGGATGGGATATCGGTGGCGACGGCGTTCTTGAAGTCGTCCAAGATGGATTCGGCTTCCTTCGTTCGACCGAAGCGAACTATTTGCCGGGTCCGGACGACATCTACGTCAGCCCGGAAATGATCCGCCAGCATTCGCTGCGCACTGGCGACACTGTCGAAGGCGTCATCCGCGCACCGGGGGAGAATGAGCGGTATTTCGCGCTGACCCGAGTCGAGCGAATCAACTTTGAAGATCCCGAGAAGGCGCGCCACAAGGTCGCCTTTGACAACCTGACCCCGCTTTACCCGAATGAGCGGCTCAAGATGGAAATCGAGGATCCGACGATAAAGGATCGTTCGGCCCGCATCATCGACCTGGTCGCCCCGATCGGCAAGGGCCAGCGTTCTCTGATCGTTGCGCCGCCGCGGACCGGCAAGACCGTCCTTTTGCAGAACATCGCGCATTCGATCGAGAAGAATCACCCCGAGTGCTATCTGATCGTCCTGCTGATCGACGAACGCCCCGAAGAGGTCACGGACATGCAGCGTTCGGTGAAGGGCGAGGTGATCTCCTCGACTTTCGACGAACCCGCAAGCCGACACGTTGCAGTTTCGGAGATGGTGATCGAGAAAGCCAAACGGTTGGTCGAGCATAAACGAGATGTTGTTATTCTTCTCGATTCGATCACAAGACTTGGTAGGGCGTTTAACACCGTCGTCCCCAGCTCGGGCAAAGTCCTGACGGGTGGTGTCGATGCGAACGCGTTGCAGCGGCCGAAGCGCTTCTTCGGTGCGGCACGGAACATCGAGGACGGTGGTTCGCTGACCATCATCGCGACCGCGCTGATCGACACTGGCTCGCGCATGGACGAGGTCATCTTTGAAGAATTCAAGGGGACCGGCAACAGCGAGATCGTCCTGGATCGCAAGGTTGCCGACAAGCGCGTCTTCCCGGCCATGGACATCCTGAAATCCGGGACGCGGAAAGAGGAACTGCTCGTCGAAGCGCGCGATCTGCAAAAAACCTATCTTCTGCGCCGGATCCTGAACCCCATGGGCACCACCGACGCCATCGAGTTCCTGCTTTCGAAACTGAAGCAGACCAAGAGCAACAGCGAATTCTTCGAATCGATGAACGCCTGACCGGCCGGAGGATGTTTTGGACACGATCTTTGCCGAGGCCACACCGCCCGGTCGAGGAGGCGTTTCGGTCGTTCGCTTGAGCGGCCCGGATTCGCATGCTGTCCTGCAAACCTTGGTCGGGGCCGTTCCAGAAGCACGGCGCGCCTATTTGCGCGCCGTCCGCGATGGGGATGATCTTATCGACCGTGCGCTGGTGCTGTGGTTCCCAGAGGGGCACAGCTTTACCGGGGAAGAAGTCGCGGAATTCCATCTTCACGGTGCTCCGGTCATTTCAACCCGCTTGGCTGAAGCTTTATTGGCACGCGGTTTGCGTCGTGCTGATGCCGGTGAGTTCAGCAAGCGCGCCTTTCTGAACGGGCGCATGGACTTGGCAGAAGCAGAAGGCTTGTCCGACCTTTTGTCTGCCGAGACGGAAGCCCAAAGAAAATTGGCCATGCGTACCGCAGATGGCGAACTCGGGCAAAAGGCGGACGAACTCCGCTCAAAGCTGATCCGTGCAGGGGCACTGGTTGAGGCAAGTATTGATTTTGCGGACGAAGAAGTACCTGAAGAGGTCCCGGCCGAGGTCTATTCGCTTATCGATTCTGTGCGCCATGATATCTCGATGATGTTAAAGGCCTACCCAGCCACCGAGCGTCTTCGGCAAGGATATGAAGTAGCGATAATCGGCCCACCAAATGCCGGGAAATCCAGCCTTCTCAATCGGATAGCTCAACGAGAGTTCGCGCTTGTGTCGGATATTGCCGGTACGACACGTGACATTCTTGAACTGCGTACGGACCTGCGGGGCCTGCCAGTGACGTTTCTGGATACGGCTGGATTGCGGGAGAGCGCGGATCCGGTAGAAGCGATGGGTGTCAAGCGTGCGACGGAGCGCGCGGAGCAAGCGGATCTTAGGATACACCTATCCGAAAGTCCGGATGTGTCGACCCTGCTTGTGGATGGAGATTTTGTTGTCAGGTCCAAGGCCGACCTGGGTTCTGGCAACGGAATTTCAATTTCCTCCAAGACAGGCGAAGGAGTCGCAGAGCTTCTTGATCTGGTTTACGATAGCCTAAGAATTAAAGCAGCCGATTCCGGTCTGGTAGGCCATCGGCGCCAAGCGGAAGCACTGGAGCGCGCGCGCGACGCACTAGACATCAGCGCTAGAAGTGAGCCGGAATTCTTGGCCGAAGCGTTGAGAGCCGCAGCTCTTGGGTTGGCTTCAATGGTTGGGCGAGTCGGGGCGGAGGATTATCTGGATGAGATCTTTTCCTCGTTCTGCATCGGAAAATAGGGTGTTTCACGTGAAACAGTTCGATGTGATTGTTGTTGGCGGCGGACATGCTGGTCTTGAGGCCGCAATGGCGGCTGCGCGTATGGGTGTCGCGACGGCGCTAGTGACATTGCGCGAGGACGATCTAGGCACAATGTCTTGCAACCCTGCCATCGGAGGGTTGGGGAAGGGGCATCTAGTGCGTGAAGTGGACGCACTGGATGGCGTGATGGGCCGAATCGCTGATGAGGCAGGGATTCAGTTTCGGTTGCTGAACCGACGGAAGGGCCCGGCGGTTCAAGGGCCGAGGGCCCAAGCGGATCGAAACATATATCGGCGCACTGCAAGACAATTGGCGCTACTGCAACCAAATCTCGAGATTGTCTTGGGAGAGGTATCCCAGATCGTACATGCGATGGATCGGGTTGAGGGGATTAGGCTGGCGGATGGCCGTGAACTGGTGTGTTCCCAGATCATTCTCACAACGGGAACATTTCTTAACGGACTGATTCATATTGGTGAGGAGACGCGGACTGCAGGGCGTTGGGGTTCTGATGCGTCAGTTTCCCTTGCCGCTTCTCTTCGCCCCTTGGGCCTGCCCCTCGGTAGACTGAAAACCGGGACACCTCCGAGGATTCTGAGATCAAGTATCGACTGGGATTCGCTTGAACAGCAGCCGGGTGACGACTGCCCCGTAATGTTCTCGTATTTGAGCGAGCGGCCCACCGCGAGGCAGGTCAGCTGCGCGATCACATATACTAATGAGCGTACACACAAGGCTATCCGCGATAACTTGGGTCTATCAGCCATGTACGGCGGACGCATCGACGGTGTCGGACCGAGATATTGTCCTTCAATCGAAGATAAAGTGGTGCGATTTGCGGAGAAAAATTCGCATCAGATATTCCTTGAACCCGAGGGTCTCGATTCCGATTTGATATATCCTAATGGCATCTCAACCTCGTTGCCCGAGGAGGTGCAGTATGAATATGTAAGATCGATCCGAGGCCTGGAAGAGGCCGCAATCGTCCAGCCTGGTTATGCTGTAGAGTATGACTATGTCGATCCCCGGGCGCTGAGCTCTTCTTTAGAAGTCAAGGCCATGCCTGGTCTTTTCCTGGCAGGTCAGATTAACGGCACCACAGGATATGAAGAGGCAGCTGCACAAGGCCTTGTTGCAGGCCTCGGAGCCGCGCTTTGCTCTCAAGGGCGAGAACCCGTACATTTCAGCAGATCACAAAGCTATATCGGTGTGATGATTGACGATCTTGTAACCCGAGGTGTCAGTGAGCCCTACCGCATGTTTACGTCGCGCGCGGAATTTCGGCTGTCTCTTCGGGCCGATAATGCAGATCAAAGGCTTACACCGGTTGGAATTGAGATTGGTTGCGTGGGCTCGGACCGGCGGGAAAGTTTTGATTTCAAAATGGGGCGTTATAGAGCCGCGCGTAGGGTCGCGGAAGACCGCCAGTTTACCTCCCATGAACTTCGGCGACTTGGCTTGGATGTGCGGCAGGATGGGAGCAGGCGCAGCCTTTTTTCGCTGCTCGGGCAGCAGGAAATTGGGCGTGAAGTGGTGCTTTCCTTGGACACTGAACTCGCGCAAGTCGACGGATCCATATTGGATCAACTAGGGACTGATGCGCTCTATCAGCAGTACACCGATCGCCAAGAACGCGATGCCCAGCTGTTGCGTAAAGAAGAGGCTGTGGGCATTCCCACGGATTTTGACTATGATGCACTTTCCGGGTTGTCCAATGAGCTGAAGGATAAGCTGAAGCGGGCACGGCCAATCAATCTTGCTGCAGCATCGGCAATTGAGGGAATGACTCCAGCCGCGCTGACGCTTGTCTTGGCAGTATTGCGTTCAGACCGGCGTCGTGCAGTTTAATGACTGTTTCACGTGAAACAGATCCGCTCGAGAAGTATGCGGCCCTCATTCGCAAGTGGAACCCCGTAATCAATCTTGTCGCACCATCGACACTGGACCAGGTGGAAAATCGCCATATTGCCGATTGCTTGCAGTTGGTGAACATATCAGCCAAGGCTAGGGGCCCATGGCTTGACATGGGCAGCGGAGGGGGCCTTCCGGGGATAGTTTTGGCAATTCGCCGCCCAGATCTACCAGTGACCCTTCTGGAAAGTGATAAGCGTAAGGGAAGCTTTCTTCGCACGGTAGCGCGAGAATTAGGCCTTACCAACGTGCAGATCATTTCCGAGCGCATCGAGAGCGCCCATCCGCTCTTTTCTAGCAATATCAGTGCGCGGGCGCTTGCTCCACTTCCTCTCCTGATGTCATATGTTCATAGACATCTTGATCCCAGGGGGCGGGCATGGCTTATGAAGGGGGGCAATTGGCAGTCCGAGGTAGAAGAGGCCCGCAAGATATGGAGCTTTCAACTTAATGCTCATGAAAGCCATACTCATCCCGGTGCTGCAATTTTGGAACTAACGGATATCCGCTATGCCTGAAACACGCGTCATTGCCATTGCCAACCAGAAGGGTGGGGTTGGAAAGACGACCACTGCGGTGAATCTTGCGGCGGCATTAGCCGAGGCGGGACATCGGGTTGCAGTTATAGATTTGGATTCGCAAGGTAATGCGTCAACGGGGCTTGGTATTCCACCCGAGGAGCGCGATCGGACAACCTATGACCTGTTGATGGCCGAGACTAGTTTGGCTGAGTGCGTCATCCCGACCAAAGTGGACAATCTCAGTCTTGTTCCTTCAAGTCGGGACCTCGCCTCGGTCGACCTTGAAATGTCCAATCGCCAGGGCCGAACCCAACTTCTTCGTCGCAAGCTTCCCAGCACATCAGAATTTGAGTATTTGCTTATCGATTGCCCGCCGGCTCTTGGTCTGCTTACTGTGAACGCAATGGTTGGGGCAGGAAGTGTTCTCGTTCCATTGCAGGCCGAGTTCTATGCGCTTGAGGGGCTGTCCCAGTTGCTGATGACCGTCAGAGAGGTACGGCAAACTGCGAACCCAGACCTACGGATCGAAGGCGTGTTGCTGACGATGTCCGATAATCGAAACAATCTTTCGCAACAGGTCGAGGCTGACGCGCGGAATACGCTGTCCGGGTTGGTCTACAATACGGTAATCCCGCGCAATGTTCGCCTGTCCGAGGCGCCGTCGCATGCGATGCCGGTCCTGCATTACGATTCCAACTCTAAGGGTAGTCTAGCCTATCGCGAGTTGGCCAAGGAATTCTTGTCCAGACAATATGCGACAGCCTGAGGAGGAGCCCGTGTCAGAGAACAAGCTTGAGAAAAGAGGGCTGGGGCGCGGACTGTCGGCGCTGATGGCCGATGTAGACTTGATCCCTTCCGAAAGACCAATGCCGCGACAACTTCTACCCGTCGAACAGATCACCCCCAACCCAGACCAGCCGCGGCGCAGCTTTGCACAAGAGGCACTACAAGAACTGGCGGACTCGCTGCGTCAGCGCGGAATGCTGCAGCCTTTGATCGTGCGGCCACATCCCAGTGACCGTGGCCTCTATCAGATCGTTGCGGGTGAGCGCCGTTGGCGGGCTGCGCAACTGGCGCAACTTCATGACGTTCCCGTGATCGTTCGTGAACTGACCGACACAGAAGTTCTTGAAATTGCTATTGTCGAGAACATTCAGCGGTCGGATCTGAACGCGATCGAGGAGGCCGCGTCCTATCGCCAGTTGATGGATCGTTTTGGTCATACGCAGGAAAAGGTGGCGGAGGCTCTGAACAAGAGTCGCAGTCACATCGCCAACCTGCTGAGACTTCTCAACCTGCCGGAGCAAGTGCAAACTTGGTTGAAGGAAGGCAAGCTTACCGCAGGACACGCGCGCGCATTGATCACCGTGCCAAATGCAGTGGAGTTGGCGCGAAAGGTTATCGAGAAGAACCTTTCTGTGCGTGAAACAGAGGAATTGGTTCGCCGTCAGGTTGAGGCAGCGAAGCAGAAACCCGTCAGTCGTCGACCCGAGAAGGACGCTGATACACGTGCGCTGGAGAGCGATCTTTCGGCCCACCTGAAGATGAAGGTCCAGATCAATCACTCCGGACAAGAGGGCGGGCAACTCGTTGTCAGCTACAAGGATCTGGATCAGTTGGACAAGCTTTGCCAAGCTCTCGGTAATTGATAAATCAATATCTGGTATATTGCGTACAAAATATTTCCATATGTAGAAACCCCGGGATAACATCCCGGGGTTTTCACTTGATCTAGTCTGTTACTGAAATCAGTTTGCGGGGGTTGAGCTGACGCCAACCTTGGCAGGTCGCAGCAGACGATCATGCAGCATGAAGCCGTTGCCCATGACCTGGATGATGTTTCCGGCGATCGTGCCCGGGACCGGGGCCTCGAACATCGCCTCGTGATGCTGTGGGTCGAACTTGTCACCGATTTCCGGTTTGATGACGACGATACCGTGCTTGGCAAAGACATTGCCAAGCTCACGCAAGGTCAGTTCGACACCCTCGATAAGCGCGGCAGATGCGGCGCGCTGGTCATCGTTGACGGTTTCCAGCGCCCGCGACAGGGCGTCATGGACCGGCAGCAAGTCACGGGCCAGGCGCGTGCCGCCATACTGTTCGGCCTCGCGGCGTTCCTTGTCTGCGCGCTTGCGGGCGTTTTCGGCATCCGCAAGGGCGCGCATGAACTTGTCCCGCAGGCCGTCGCGTTCGGCGATCAGCGCCTCGATCTCGGGCGAGGCGCCTTCCGTGTCCTCCGGCAGAGGTTCGGCAAAGTCCTCATCGTCAAGGGGGCTTCCATTCGGGTACTCGTTCGTCATGTCCTTCATCCTTTCCGGCCGGAGATGATCCGGCCGACGAGCTGCGCAGTGTAATCCACAATCGGCACGATGCGTCCGTAGTTCAGCCGGGTGGGGCCGATCACGCCGACCGCGCCAACGATCTTTCGGTCGGCATTCATATAGGGTGAAACGACCAGAGATGAACCGGAAAGTGAAAAAAGCTTGTTCTCGGAACCGATGAAAATCCTGACACCCTCGCCGTGCTCGGCCAGCTCAAGGAATTCGGCGATGTCGCGCTTGCGCTCCAGGTCGTCGAAAAGCGTCCTGATCAGGTCCAGGTCGGCAAGCTCATGGGCCAGCAGATTGCCACGCCCGCGCACGATCAGGCGCGGATCGGGGCCGTCGTCATTCCACATCGCAAGACCAGACGAGATCAGCTCGGCAGCGACCTGATCCAGTTGCTGGCGGCTGGCCTTGATCTCCTGCGATATTCCGTGACGCAGATCGGCCAGTGTGCGCCCCTCGGCGACCGCGTTCAGGAAGTTCGCGGCCTCGCGCATGGAACTCGCGGTATGCCCCTTTGGCGGAGAGAACACCCGGTTCTCTACCCGCCCGTCTGCAAAGACCAGCACCACCAGCGCACGATCGGGCGCAAGGCTTACGAATTCGATATGGCGGACAGGGGCTTCCTGCTTCGGCATCAACACCAGCGACGCGCCGTGTGTCAGGGTCGACAGGGCGGTGCTGACGCGGTCCAGCATGGCCCCGGTATCGCCGCTTTCATTGCCGAGCGTCTCTTCGATCATCTCGCGGTCGGTGGTCGAGACGGGTCCAGCCTCCATCAGTCCATCAACGAAAAGCCGAAGGCCCAACTGCGTCGGCATTCTCCCGGCCGAGACATGTGGATGGTCCAAAAGCCCCAGATGCTCAAGATCCTGCATCACGTTGCGGATCGTGGCTGCGCTGACACGCTCGCTCATGTCGCGAGTCAGTGTCCGAGAGCCGACGGGCTCGCCGGTGGCCAGATAGGATTCGACGACGCGGCGAAACACCTCGCGCGAGCGGTCGTTCAGGTCGGAAAGCAAGGCGGTTTCAGGCATGGCACATGTGCTTGGTCGTTCGCGGGGTTGCGGTCCGGGGGGGCCGACCTGTATTTGAACAGCAAAACCCCCGAAAGGAATGACCGATGCGACCTTCTGGCCGAAAATTAAGCGATATGCGTCCGATTTCAATCGAGACGGGCGTCATGCGCCACGCCGAAGGGTCCTGCCTGATCTCGTGCGGGCATACGAGGGTCCTGTGCTCGGCCACGATCGAGGACAAGGCACCGCCCTTTCTGAAGGGCTCGGGGCAGGGCTGGGTCACGGCGGAATACGGAATGCTGCCGCGCGCAACCAACTCCCGCAACCGGCGCGAGGCGGCCAGCGGCAAGCAATCGGGCCGCACACAAGAGATCCAGCGCCTGATCGGGCGGTCGCTGCGCGCGGGTGTCGACCGGCGCGCCTTGGGTGAACGCCAGATCGTCATCGACTGCGATGTGATCCAGGCGGATGGTGGAACCCGCTGCGCCTCGATCACGGGGGGCTGGGTGGCATTGCGGCTGGCCGTGAACAAGCTCCTGACGGCGGGCGTCATATCCTCTGACCCGATCATGGACCATGTCGCGGCGGTGTCCTGCGGCATCTATGCCGGCCAACCGATCGTCGATCTGGACTATGCCGAGGATAGCGAGGCCGGGACCGACGGCAACTTCATCATGACCGGTGCCGGACGCCTGATCGAAGTCCAGATGTCCGCCGAGGGCGCGACCTTCTCGCGCCCCGAGATGAACCAGTTGCTGGACCTCGCCGAGGCCGGAATCGCCGAACTGGTTCTCGCGCAGAAAGAGGCCATCGTATGAGGAAGCTGACCGAGGGGAAGCTTCTTGTGGCGACCCATAACAAGGGCAAGCTGGAGGAGATCCGCGCCATGCTTGCCCCGCACGGGATCGACGTGACCTCGGCCGGAGAGTTGGGACTGGCCGAACCGGACGAGACCGAGACGACCTTTATCGGGAATGCCCGTATCAAGGCGCGCGCAGCGGTGCAGGCGACGGGGCTGCCTGTCCTGGCCGATGATAGTGGCATCACGGTTGACGGGCTGGACGGTGCGCCGGGGGTCTATACCGCCGATTGGGCCGAGACGCCCAACGGGCGCGATTTCATGCAGGCGATGACCCGCACATGGTCCGAACTTGACCAGCGCGGCGTTCCCGAGCCCCGCACGGCCCAGTTCCGCGCGACGCTGATCCTGCTCTGGCCGGATGGTCACGAGGAAATCTTCGAAGGTATTGCACCTGGCCGCCTGACTTGGCCGCCGCGCGGGCAGCAAGGCCACGGCTATGACCCGATCTTTATTCCCGACGGTCAGGACCGGACTTTCGCCGAGATGAGCGCGGATGAGAAGAACCTCATCAGCCACCGTGCCGATGCCTTCCGCAAGCTGGAGGCGGCCTGTGTCTAGGATCTCCACCGGTTCCCCCTTCGAAACGGCGCTCGGCTATAGCCGGGCCGTGGTCAAGGGGCCGTGGTGCTTCGTTTCGGGCACCACGGGCTATAACTATGCGGCGATGGCGATGCCCGACAGTGCCGCCGAACAGGCACGGAATGCCTTTGCCACGATCTTCGACACGCTTCGCAAGGCGGGATTCGATCCAGCCGACATCGTGCGTGTGCAATACACGATTATCGATCCAGCATTGGTGGAGGAAATCACCCCGGTCCTGGGCGAGGCGATGAAGGTTGCGTTACCTGCGGCCACGATGGTTGTCGCGGGGCTCATCAGACCCGAAATGAAGGTCGAGATCGAGGTAACCGCGTTCAAGGGATGACAACCGCCACAATCACCGCACAATTGGATCCCCTTGCCCAGGACTGGAGGGCGGGGGGGTTCGCGCTTTATGTCCATTGGCCATTCTGCGCCTCGAAGTGCCCATATTGCGATTTCAACAGCCATGTATCGGCGACTGTCGATCAGGGGCGTTGGCTTGCTGCCTATCGCAAGGAGTTGGCGCGGTTGGGGCGAGAATTGCCGGGCCGGGTGCTGAACAGCATCTTCTTTGGCGGCGGTACGCCCAGCCTGATGGCCCCCGAGACGGTCGCGGGCGTGATCGAGGCTGCCCGTGCCGAATGGCCCTTTGCCAACGACATCGAGATTACGCTGGAGGCGAATCCTACCAGCGTCGAGATGGGACGCTTCCGCGCCTATGCCGATGCAGGGGTGAACCGCGTCTCGATGGGGGTGCAGGCGCTGAACGATGACGACTTGAGGCGATTGGGCCGGATGCATAGCGTGGCCGAGGCGCGGGCCGCCTTCGACATTGCACGGGATTGCTTCGCGCGCGTCAGCTTTGATCTGATCTATGCCCGCCAGGATCAGGACCGGGCCCATTGGAGGCGTGAGTTGACCGAGGCGCTTGGAATGGCTGTCGACCACCTCTCGGCCTATCAGCTGACGATCGAGCCGGGGACCGCTTTTGGCGCCCGCCATGCCAAAGGAGGCTTGAAGGGGTTGCCGGACGACGATCTCTCCGCCGACATGTATCAGGACACGCAAGAGATCTGCGCCGCCGCTGGAATGCCGACCTATGAGATTTCGAATCACGCCAGGCCGGGCGCCGAAAGCCTTCACAACCTGATCTATTGGCGGCAGGGGGACTGGGCAGCCGTAGGGCCCGGCGCGCATGGCCGCCTGACGCTGGCCAATGGACGCTGGGCGACCGAGGCGCATCGCGCCCCCGGTGCCTGGCTGGAGGCGGTTGAGGCGCGGGGCACCGGCGACAGCCTGCGCGAATGCCTGTCCCTGTCGGATCGCGCCGTTGAATATCTGCTGATGTCACTTCGTCTGACCGAAGGGCTGGAAGTGCCGCGCTATCTGGCCCATGGGGCAAAGCTGCCCCAGGGCAGGCTTGCCGACCTGATCGGCCTTGGACTGGTCGAGCAGCGAGGCGACCGGCTTGCCGCGACAGCGGCGGGCAGGCCCGTCCTGAACGGCATCCTGCGCGAACTGGCCGAATGATGCGCCTGCTGTGGCTTGCCCTTGGCTGGCTTTCGCTGACGGTGGGCGTCATTGGCGCGATTCTGCCCGTGATGCCGACCGTGCCTTTCCTTCTGGTCGCGGTCTGGGCCTTTGCCAAATCCTCGCCCCGGCTGGGCGCCCGGATCATGCGGCACCCGACTTTTGGCCCGCCGATCCGGGCGTGGCGAAAACGGGGCGTGGTTGGGCGCATGGCCAAGATCTGGGCCACCGTGGCGATGGCCTGCGGGGTGGGATGGTCGCTTTATTTCGGACTTGATCCGCGCATTGTCGTCGCCCAGGCGCTGGTCTGCAGCGCGGTCGCACTGTGGCTGGTGACGCGGCCAGAATCCTGATCCGGCGATACAACCTTTTGCCCACTTGTGTGTTTTCGGCTGCGGAGCAAACTGCGCTCACTGGTGCCGTTCAAGGCCCAGGGTCTATTCGGAGGGAGGACCATGAGCGACACTTCCGGGGTGAAGATCCACCCCGCCGTTGATAACGGCATCAAGCCGGCCAAGGCCGGTTTCGCGGGCGGTGAACTTCACTGCAAATGCGCATCCAATCCGGTGCGCGTCGCGGTCAAGGCACAGACTGCGCATAACCACGTCTGTGGCTGCACCAAATGCTGGAAACCCGAAGGCGCCATCTTCTCGCAAGTCGCTGTCGTCGGCCGCGACTCGGTCGAGGTGCTGAGCGGTGCCGAGAAGCTTGAGATCGTGAACAAGGACGCTCCGATCCAACGCTATCGTTGCAAGGATTGCGGCGTGCACATGTACGGCCGGATCGAGAACAAGGAACACCCGTTCTACGGTCTCGACTTCGTCCATACCGAGCTTTCCGACCAGGACGGCTGGGCGGCGCCGGAATTTGCAGCCTTCGTCAGCTCGATCATCGAATCCGGTGTCGATCCCAGCCGCATGGCTGGCATCCGCGCGCGCCTGCGCGAACTGGGGCTTGAGCCCTATGACGCGCTTTCGCCGCCCCTGATGGACGCGATCGCGACGCATATCGCCAAGAAATCCGGCGCACTCGCGGCTTGACGATTGCCGTTTTGGCCGCGACAGGGGGTCGGTCATACCGGCCCCCAAAGCCATGGCCACCCGCGCGTTAGGGTTCGGTTATGACAAGACATTCAGCAGGCCAATCGGCCAGGACGCAAGGAGATTATCGATGAGAACACGTGCAGCCGTCGCGCTCGAGGCCGGCAAGCCGCTGGAAGTCATGGAGGTCAATCTCGAAGGGCCGAAGGCCGGCGAGGTGATGATTGAAATCAAGGCCACCGGCATTTGCCACACCGACGAATTCACCCGTTCGGGCGCCGACCCCGAAGGGCTTTTTCCCGCGATCCTGGGCCATGAAGGCGCCGGCGTCGTGGTCGAGGTCGGCCCCGGCGTCACCTCGGTCAAGGTGGGCGACCATGTGATTCCGCTTTACACGCCCGAGTGCCGCCAATGCGCCTCGTGCCTGTCGGGCAAGACCAACCTGTGCACCGCCATCCGCGCCACCCAGGGCCAGGGCCTGATGCCCGACGGAACCTCGCGCTTCTCGATGCTGGATGGCACGCCGATACATCACTACATGGGCTGCTCGACCTTCTCGAACTATACCGTGCTGCCCGAGATCGCGGTCGCCAAGGTGCGTGAGGACGCACCCTTCGACAAGATCTGCTACATCGGCTGCGGCGTGACCACCGGGATCGGGGCCGTCATCAACACTGCCAAGGTCGAGATCGGCGCGAAAGCCGTTGTCTTCGGTCTGGGCGGCATTGGTCTGAACGTCATCCAGGGCCTGCGCCTTGCAGGTGCCGACATGATCATCGGCGTCGACCTGAACAATGACAAGAAGCCCATGGCCGAGCATTTCGGCATGACCCATTTCATCAACCCGAAAGAGATCGAAGGCTCGGTCGTGCAGGAAATCGTCAACATGACGAAGACCCCGTTCGACCAGATCGGCGGCGCCGATTACAGCTTCGACGCGACCGGCAACACCAAGGTCATGCGCGATGCGCTGGAATGTACCCATCGCGGCTGGGGTCAGTCGGTCATCATCGGCGTGGCGGCAGCGGGCGCCGAAATCAGCACCCGTCCGTTCCAGCTGGTGACGGGCCGCGTCTGGAAGGGCACGGCCTTTGGCGGGGCCCGTGGCCGCACCGACGTGCCGAAAATTGTCGACTGGTACATGGACGGCAAGATCGAGATCGACCCGATGATCACCCACACGATGCCGCTGGATGACATCAATAAGGGCTTCGACCTGATGCATTCGGGCGAATCCATCCGCTCGGTCGTCCTTTACTGATCGTAAACGGCTGCTTAGTTAAAAGGACGGCGGGGCCGCTGGTCCCGCCGTCGCCATGAGGAAATAAGGAGCAGGCCGATGCGTCACCAATGGCTCGATGATGACGATGACGACGACGATGAGGACGATCGCCCGCAGAAAGGCGAAAAGGACGAAGGTCTTGGCCTGCCCGAGGGGGACAAGATCGGCAAGCTCTACTTCAAGTCGCGCACGGTGATCGTCGCCGGTGCGATCAACGACAAGCTGGCGCAGCGCACCGTCGCCCATCTGCTGGCTCTGGCCGAAGACAGCGACCAGCCGATCAACATGCTGATCTCCTCGCCCGGCGGGCATGTGGAATCGGGCGACATGATCCATGACGTGATCAAGTTCATCCGCCCCACCGTCCGCACCATCGGGTCGGGTTGGGTCGCCTCGGCCGGTGCGCTGATCTTTGTCGCGGCGAAAAAGGAAAACCGCTTCTGCCTGCCGAACACGCGCTTTCTGATCCATCAGCCCTCGGGCGGGATCGGCGGCACCTCGTCCGACATGATGATCCAGGCCGAGCAGGTCCGCCTGATGCGCGACCGGCTGAACCACATCTTTGCCGATGCGACAGGCCAGCCGGTCGAGCGGATCGAAAAGGACACCCAGCGCGACTTCTGGCTGAACACCCAGGAAGCGCTGGACTATGGACTGCTGGGCAAGGTGATCCGGTCGGTGGACGAACTGAAATGACGGCGGGCGGGATCCTGATCCGTCCCGCCACGCTTCAGGACCGGGATGCGATCTGGTCGATTCTCGAACCGGTCTATCGGGCGGGCGAGACCTATTGCATCCCCACCGACATCTCGCGAGATGAGGCGCTGGCGGATTGGTTCGCCGCGCCTTTTTCCGTCTTCGTGGCCGAGTTTCAGGGGAAGGTGCTTGGTACCAGCCATGTCGGTCGCAATCGCCCCGGCCCGGCAAGCCACGTCGCCAATGCCAGCTTCGCCACCCATCTTGACGCACGGGGCAGGGGTATTGCGCGGGCGTTGGTGACGCATGCCAAGGACTGGGCGCGCGACCAGGGCTTTCGGGCGATGCAGTTCAACTTCGTGGTCGCGACCAATTCCGATGCTGTCCATTCCTGGCAGCGCGCGGGGTTCGAGGTCGTCGGCCGGCTGCCGGGGGCATTCCTGCATCCCCGGCTGGGCTATGTCGACGCGCTGGTGATGTTCCAGAATCTGGCAGCGGATTGATCCGCAGTCAGTCCATCTGCCGCATCCATGCGTGGCCGAACTGGATATAGAAAATCGTGTCCTCGGGGCCTTTGGCGACATCCAACCCCGCATCGATGCCCATCTTGCGCGCGATGCGATAACGGAAGCCCGCGCCATAGGTCCATATCCCGTCCTCGGCGTGAAACAGGCGCGAATCCTCGACATGGGTTTCGCCATAGCCGCCGAAGACCACCCCGGCCCAGCGGGGGGTGAACTGTCGCCTCAGCTCGATTTCCGAGGTCAGCGCGCTGTCCCCGGAATAGCGCCCGTGCTGGACCCCGCGCAGCGCCACGCTGGGCGCCATGAAGAAGGGCGCACCGCTGCTGACCGCGTCATATTCCGCCAGGATGCCAAAGGACCAGGCATCCCCGAACTCGGTAAAGCTTGTGACCACGGCGGACAGGTTGTTGAAATCCGCATCGCTGCCAATGGCGTCGTCATAGCGGTCGAACTTCAGGACCGCGTTGATCCCGCTTGTAGGAGAGACAGGGTTGTTGCGCGTGTCGTAATGCAGCGATGCGCCCAGCGAGATATATTGCTGCGGGTCGATCACGTCGTTGATCGCGCTTCGCACGCGGCCGCCCAACTCGGTTTCTTCCTCGGACCCGCCCAGCGAGATTTCAGTATGGCGATAGGTCAGGCGCGGGCCCAGCCAGAAGTTCGTTTCACCAAGCTTGAACCGTGCCGCCGCAATCCCCCCAAAGACCGAGTTGTTGTAATCGACCGAGCGGTCCAGCCCGAAGGGAAAGATCGGCAGCGTGATATCCGCCCCACCGAAGGCAAGCTGATAGCGCGCCTTGCCTTCGCGGAACTGACCCGTCCTCATGATGCCGCCCGCCTTGGAATCGTTCCCCGTCAGGGCAAGCCCGACCATCGTGCGCGCGCCCTGTCCGCCCGGACCCAGCGCGCTGTTGATGAACTGGCCGACGACGCCGAAGCCACCCTGAACGGCGGGCTCGGTGATAATGACCGGGATCGGGATGAAGCCGCCCCGCGCCAACAGGGCCGAGGCATCGAACATGTGGTCGTCAGGGTCGACGAAGATCGAAAAGTCGAACGCGTCCGCCGCGTCCGCTGAAAGCGAAATCACGAAAGCTGAAGCGAAACCAAGGAATGCGGACGACCGGGGCAGAGTGGACATGGTAGACCTTCCCGCTGTTGGCGCGCCTCAAGGTAGCATGCAGACGGTGGACAGCACGGGGTAATTGCGGTTTTCTGCGCGCCGTGTCCTTGGGGTCACGCCCACGCAGCCGCCCGGCCATTTGTTGCAGAAACGCCGATTGCCGATTGCCGGCCGGTCGCGGAATTGCTTTCCAGCACGTCAGAGCAACCGTTTCGCTTGAAGGGAAAGACCGATGAAGTTCGAAACCGTTTCCGAGAACCGCAGTTTTGGCGGCATCCAGGGCGTCTATCGCCACCAGTCCGAGGCCACGGGCACGACGATGACATTCGCCGTCTACCTTCCGCCGGCTGCCGAGCACGGCAAGGTTCCGGTCCTGTGGTACCTCTCGGGCCTGACCTGCACGCATGAAAACGCAATGACCAAGGCCGGGGCGCAAGAATGGGCTGCTGAATACGGGATTGCGTTGATCTTCCCGGACACCTCGCCGCGTGGCGAGGGCGTGGCCGATGACGAAGCCTATGACCTTGGTCAAGGTGCGGGCTTTTATGTCGATGCGACCCAGAAGCCTTGGGCACCGCATTTCCGCATGTGGCACTATGTGACGCATGAACTGCCCGAACTGGTCTTCTCGAACTTTCCGCTGGACCGCGAGGCGCAGGGAATCACCGGCCATTCCATGGGCGGCCACGGCGCGCTGACCATCGCGATGACCATGCCCGAACGCTACAGGTCCGTCTCGGCTTTCGCGCCCATCGCGAATCCGTCGGATTCCGACTGGGGCCGCAAGCAGTTCACGGCCTATCTGGGTGATGACCACGCCGCCTGGGAGAGCCACGACGCAAGCGTCCTGATGCGCGAGCGCGGTTATCCGGGCGAGGTCCTGATCGACCAAGGGGCGTCGGACCAGTTCCTGGACCTGCTGAAGCCCGCGTCTTTGGCCCAGGCCATGATCGAGCGCCGCCAGCCCGGCGAATTCCGGATGCAGAAAGGCTATGATCACAGCTATTTCTTCGTTCAGACCTTCGTCGCAGACCACATCCGCTGGCATGCGGAACGGTTGGGCTGATACCGCCACAGGGGAATTCCACTGTCTTTTTCGCAGGTGGAATTCCCTCCCGGATTACCTTGATTCCCTAAGACTTTAGTTTGGCGAAGCGGTCGGCTTCGTTGACGCAGGGGCGCGCGGACAGAAACACTCCCCGAGGAGGGCCACCCCGCGAATGAGGAGTCGCGCTGGCCTACAAGCGGAGGGAAATTCATGAAGAATTTGATGAAGGGCGCCGTCATGGCGTTGCTGCTGTCCGGCACCTCGGCAATGGCCAATGACAGCGTTCTTGCAGAAATCGCAAAGCCCGAACAATGGGCAATCCAGACGGGTGACTATGCCAACACCCGCTATTCCACTCTGGACAAGATCAACAAGGACAACGTCAAGGACATGCGCGTGGCATGGACTTTCTCGACCGGCGTGCTGCGCGGTCACGAAGGTTCGCCGCTGGTGATCGGGGACGTCATGTTCGTCCACACCCCGTTCCCGAACAATGTCTTTGCGCTGGACCTGAACGACAACGGCAAGATCCTGTGGCGTTATGAGCCGCAACAGGATCCGAACGTGATCGCGGTCATGTGCTGCGACACCGTCAGCCGCGGTCTTGCCTATGCAGATGGCATGATCCTGCTGCATCAGGCGGACACCACGCTGGTGGCGCTGGACAGCAAGACCGGTGAGGTCAAGTGGTCGGTCAAGACCGGCGATCCGGCAGTTGGCGAAACCAACACCGCGACCGTTCTTCCGGTCAAGGACAAGGTCATCGTCGGTGTCTCGGGCGGCGAATACGGGGTGCGCGGTCGTGTGACCGCCTATAACCTCAAGGACGGCACCGAAGCGTGGAAAGCCTATTCCACCGGTCCGGACGCAGAAATGCTGGTCGACCCCGAAAAGACCACCGTGCTGGGCAAGCCGATCGGCAAGGACAGCTCGCTGAGCAGCTGGGAAGGCGATCAGTGGAAGATCGGCGGCGGTACCACCTGGGGTTGGTATTCCTATGACCCGGACCTGAACCTGATCTATTACGGGACCGGCAACCCTTCGACCTGGAACCCCTCGCAGCGCCCTGGCGACAACAAGTGGTCGATGACCATCATGGCCCGCGACGCCGATACCGGCATGGCCAAGTGGTTCTACCAGATGACGCCGCATGACGAATGGGACTTCGACGGGGTCAACGAGATGATCCTGACGAACCAGCAGATCGACGGCAAGGACCGCAAGCTTCTGACCCACTTCGACCGGAACGGCCTTGGCTATACGCTGGACCGTGAATCGGGCGAGCTTCTGGTGGCGCAGAAGTATGATCCGGCGGTGAACTGGACCACCGGCGTCGACATGGATCCCAAGTCCGAGACCTATGGCCGCCCGGCCGTGGTCGCGGAGTACTCGACCGAACAGAATGGCGAGGATACCAACTCGACCGGCATCTGTCCGGCGGCCCTTGGTTCGAAAGACCAGCAGCCGGCGGCCTTCTCGCCCAAGACCAACCTGTTCTACGTCCCGACCAACCACGTCTGCATGGACTACGAGCCGTTCCGCGTCGCCTATACCGCGGGCCAACCCTATGTCGGTGCGACCCTGTCGATGTATCCCGCGCCGAACAGCCATGGCGGCATGGGTAACTTCATCGCCTGGGACAACACCAAGGGTGAGATCAAGTGGTCGCTGCCTGAGCAGTTCTCGGTCTGGTCTGGTGCCCTGGCGACTGCGGGTGACATCGTCTTCTATGGTACGCTGGAAGGCTATCTGAAGGCTGTGGACTCCGAAACGGGCAAGGAACTCTACAAGTTCAAGACCCCGTCGGGCATCATCGGCAACGTCATGACCTATGAACATGGCGGCAAGCAGTACGTGGCCGTGCTGTCCGGTGTCGGCGGCTGGGCGGGCATCGGCCTTGCGGCTGGCCTTACCAACCCGAACGAAGGTCTGGGTGCCGTGGGCGGTTATGCGGCTCTGTCGCAATACACCGAACTGGGCGGCCAGCTGACCGTGTTCGAGCTGCCCGGCTGACCTCATACTTTGGTGCCGAATACCAAACTGTGACTCGAAATGGGCCGTTCCAAGGGTAACTTGGAGCGGCCCTGTCCTTTCAAAGGACGGAGTAGGGAGGAAGATTCATGAACAACAGAACGACCGCCAGACTGATGGCGATCTGCGTCGCATGTGCGACCGTAGCCATGGCCCAGACGGCCGTTGGGCAGGACAATACGACGCCTCCGGCACAGGCCGGGGCAGGCGCTGCCGCCGCGACTTCGGGGAACGCCCCCGCGGCGGAAGCACCCGCCGAAACCGCCGAGGTGAAGGCCGAGGGGGGCAAGCTGGTCCTTCCGAACGGCCAGGACATGACCCCGGACCATCAGGAGAACGGACGCTGGTACAATGCCGAGGGCATTCCCACGTTCAAGATGTCCGAGGATGGGACGATCGATTATGCCACCTTCTCGGGCTATCGCCGCTATTCGGCGGAATGCCATGTGTGCCACGGCCCGGATGGAGAAGGCTCGACCTATGCGCCGGCGCTGAAGAACTCGGTCCTCAAGATCGACTATTACCAGTTCCAGGAAATCGTCGCTTCGGGCAAGCAGGACGTGAACACGGCCGCGAACCTGGTCATGCCCGCGTTCGGCACCAACAAGAACGTCTGGTGCTATATCGACGACATCTATGCCTATCTGCTGGCCCGCGGGACGGGCGATCTGCCGCGTGGCCGCCCGGCCAAGAAAGAGGCCAAGCCGGACGATTTCGTGACCCAGGAAAACTCGTGCATGGAAGGATGATGGGACACCGTCTTCTTCCAGCCGTTCTGGCGACCTGCTGCCTCGTGGCTTCGGCTGCGACGGCGCAGGTCGCCGACCTGCGTTCGCATGGCGAATTCCGCGTCTGCGCCGACCCCGCGGCCGTTCCGATGTCGTCCGAGGATGGTTCGGGTTTCGAAAACAAGCTGGCCAGCTTCGTCGGGGAACAGCTTGGCCTGCCGGTGACCTATACCTGGTTCCCGCAGGGTTCGGGCTTCATCCGCAAAACCCTGCGCGCCGGACTTTGCGACGTGGTCATGGGCTATGCCCAGGGCGATGAGATGGTGTTGAACACCAATCATTACTACACCTCTGCCTATGGCATCGTGACGCGCAAGGACAGCAAGCTGGCCTCGGTCGACATGCTTGAGGATCCTGCGTTGAAGGGCCAGCCCATCGGCGTGGTGGCGGGGACGCCCCCTGCGAGCAACCTGGCGCGGGCGGGCTTGGCCAAGGACATGCGCGGCTGGGACCTGTTCGTGGATCGCCGTGTCGAAAATCCAGTTGGCGACATGCTGGCCCAAGTTAAGTCGGGCGAGCTTGCCGCTGCCGTCCTTTGGGGGCCGATGGCGGGACCGCTGATCAAGAACGATCCTGATCTGCAATTCACGCCGCTGCTGAAGGAAACGACCGGTCCGAAGATGTTCTATCGCATCACGATGGGCGTCCGACCGGGCGAGGACGCGTGGAAGCGCGAATTGAACAGCCTGATCCGGCGCAACCAGGACCAGATCGACACCATCCTGCGCGAGGCAGGGGTGCCGATCCTGGACGACTATGGCAAGGGGCTGAAGCCATGAAGTTGGGGGCCCTGGCTGCACTGATGTTGCTGGCCGGGCCCGCGCTGGCACAGGATGCCCCCGTGCCCGAGCCGCAGGACTATCATGGCGAGCCCTATCGCTCGGCCGTGCCGGCGACACTTTCCGGTGCCCGGGTCGTGGATACGGCGCAGGCAATCGCCCTGCACGATCAGGGCGTGCCCTTCATCGACGCCATGCCGCGCAAGAAGCGTCCCGACGGCCTGCCCGAAGGGACGATCTGGAACGCGCCGCCGCATATGACCATTCCCGGCGCGCTGTGGCTTTACGACACCGGGTATGAACGGATTTCCCCTGAAGAGGCTGAGCGGCTGGCGCAGGGTCTTTCGCGGGCCACCCATGGCGACAAGGCGGCGCCCGTGGTGCTGTTCTGTCGCTCCGATTGCTGGATGAGCTGGAATGCCGGCAAGCGCGCGGTGCAACTGGGTTACACCGGGGTCGCCTGGTATCCCGAGGGCAGCGACGGTTGGCAGGCTGCCGGGCGCGAATTGGTTACGGCTGACGCCCCGTGAACGCTCCGAAGGCGCGGGGGCCGTCGGGAAGCTCGATCTCGCGCGTGATCTTCACTGTCGCGGCATCGATCCAGACCAGGGTGTTCGAATCCCAATGCGCGACGACGACGCCCGAGCCGTCGGGCAGCGGCGCGATCCCTTCGGGATAATCGCCTGTTTCCAGAGTGTCCAAGACGGTCAGGGTTTGCGGATCAAAAACCGTGACGGTGCCGGCATACTGGTCGGTGACAAATCCGCGCCCGCCGGCAAACGCGACACCATAGGGGTGGCTGCCGGTCGGAACCTGACCAATCTTCTGGCCCGCAACCGGATCGACGACACTGATGGTGTCGCTTTGCACATCGGCGGTCCACAGCTTGCCGTCATGGAACAGGACCGCGTAGGGGTGCTTGCCGACCGGCACGGTCGCCAGACGCTTTCCCGTTCCGGCATCCAGGATCGAAACCTGATCGTCGTCCCGATCCGCAGTCGCCACCAGCTTGCCATCGGTCGCAACCCCGGCGGGGGCCTTTCCGGTCGAGGCGGTCCACAGGACGTTCAGATCCTTGTCCAGGCGCAGCAGGCGCGACTGATACCATTCGGTCACGAAAAGCCCGCCATCGGAGGCCAGCGCGATGCCGAAGGCACCCTCCGGCAAGGGCAGGGTGCGGACCACTGCAGCCTTGTCGTCCAGCACCGTCAAAAGCCCCGTCCCCGCCGAGATGACATAGGCGCGGCCATGTTCCGGATCGAAGGTCACGGGCGCGGGGGCGCCGGGCACCGGCGTCTCGGCCATGACCTGCCCGTTCTGCAGGTCGACCAGGCTGACAACCTCGGCATTCTGCGAGGTCACGAAGGCCAGATCGGCGGCGACGGCGGGGAAGGTGCAAACCATCCCCGCCAACGCCAGCCGGATTGCGTGGCGGATCATTCCGCCTTGCCGAACCTTTCGGCCAGCGCGTCCAGCCCGGCCTGATAGATACCGCCCACCGCCTTAAGCGCGGCGTCGTCGTTCTGGTCCGGTGGGGGGTTGTTGTTCGGGAAACCGCGATAGAATCCGGCGCGCCAGGTGACCGTGGCTTTGCCGCCCTCATCCTTGACGCAAAGCGTCGAGGCATAGTTTGTCACCGGCAGCACCGCGACATCGACATTCTCGATCCGGTAGGCATAGCAGCGCTTGTCCGGCTGCCATTTCGACAGGATTTCGGTGATCGTCGGATCGCCCGCATCGGCTTTCAGATGCAGGACGCGTTCGGATTTCTCGGGCTGGTCGACCGAGCCGTCGCCTTTCAGTTCGGTCTTGGCAATGCCGGGATGCCAGCTCATGTCTTCGAACTTGCCGATTGCGGCCCAGACCTCGTCAGGCGAGGCGTTCAGCTTTTGGTCCAGTTCCAGCTTCAGCCGCACAGGACCATGCGCCTGGGCCGCGCTTGCCAGCGCCATCGTGGCGCCCAGAGTGATGGCCAAAAATCGGTTCATCCGTTCAGTCTCCTCGCAATGGGTGCCCGGGCCTCTTCGACCCGCCGCGCCCGACTGTGCGACCATGCCTTCGGCACCCAAGCCGCGTCCATACGACAAACGTATCGGGTGAATTTCCCCGGATCGGGACGGGGTCTTTGTCGGGTTGGCGGGGGCGCATTTGCCCGCCATGATATGCGGGGGAGGATGGGCATGACGGGCAGAATCATCATACTTTTGGCGGGGTTGGGCATCGCCGCACCGGCGATCGCGCAACAGGCCGCGCCGGCCGGCGGACAAAAGCCGATGCAGATCGTCCACGCGGCGGTGCTGCGCGTCGACGTTCCCGAACTTCCGCCGATTTCGCGGCTGGATACGCCGCCCGCCGACCTGGGTTTTGCCGGCGCGCGCCTTGCGATCGAGGATAACGACACCACTGGTCGCTTCATGGGCCAGGATTTCGAAGCGGCCGAGATTGTGGCGACTCCTGAAACCGCGGCGGCCGAGATGGACAAGCTGTTGTCCCAGGGTGTCACCTTCATCGTGACCCTGGCGGACGAGGATCAGACGCTGAAGCTGTCGGATCAGGTGGGCGACCGCGCGACCCTGCTGAACGCGCGGGCACGGGGCGACCGCTTGCGGGGCAAGGACTGCCGCGCCAATGTCATCCACACCGCGCCCAGCCATGCGATGCTGGCGGACGGGCTTGCGCAGTTCCTGATGTGGAAAAAGTGGAGCGACTGGTTCCTGATCTCGGGCAGCCACCCCGAAGATATCGCGCTGGCCGACGCCTATCGCCGCGCTGCGAAGAAATTCGGCGCAAAGATCGTCGAGGAGCGGACCTATGAGGATACCGGCGGCGGACGCCGGACCGACAGCGGCTATGTCCAGGTCCAGCAGCAGATGCCCGTCTTCACCCAGCGCGCAGCGGATCATCAGATCGTGATCGCTGCGGACGAGGCAGGGGTCTTCGCTCCCTGGCTGCCCTATCAGACCTGGGATCCGCGGCCAGTCGCCGGCTCGGCCGGGCTTGTTCCGCGGTCTTGGCATCCCGCGCTTGAGGCATGGGGCGCGACCCAGTTCCAGAACCGCTTCGAAAAGCTCGCCACGCGCCGCATGTGGGACGAGGACTACCAGACCTGGCTTGCCCTGCGGATGATCGGCGAGGCTGCGACCCGCACCCAAAGCACCGACCCCGTCAAGCTGAAGGAGTTCATGCTGTCCGACAAGTTCGAGGTTGCGGGCTTCAAGGGGCAGAAGCTGACCATGCGCGACTGGGATCACCAGTTGCGCCAGCCGATCCTGCTGACCACCGGGGATGTCACCTCTTCGGTCAGCCCCCAGGATCAATACCTGCACCAAAGCTCGGCCCTGGATACGCTGGGCATCGACCGTCCCGAAACCGAATGCAAGTTCTGAGGCCAAAGATGAACCATCTTGCGACTGCCATCCTGACCTCGGCGATCTGTCTGGGGCTGGGTTCACCCGCACTGGCGAACCGTGTCTTCGTCAGCAATGAAAAGGGCAATGACGTCACCGTTCTTGACAGCGACACCCTGGAGGTGATCGGCCACTACCCGGTCGGCGCGCGCCCCCGCGGCATCACGATCAGCCCGGACGGGAAGGAACTTTACGTCTGCGTCTCGGATGACGACCTTGTGCGTGTCTTCAACCCCGAGACCATGGAGGAAACCCACACGCTGCCCTCCGGCCCCGACCCCGAACTGTTCGTCCTGCACCCGTCGGGGAACCCGCTTTACATCGCGAACGAGGACGACAACCTGGTCACGGTCGTCGATACCAAGACGCACAAGGTTCTGGCCGAGATCCCCGTCGGGGTCGAACCCGAGGGCATGGGCGTCAGCCCCGATGGCAAGGTGGTCATCAACACCTCGGAAACCACCAACATGGCGCATTTCATCAACAGCGAGACGTTCGAGATATTCGGCAACGTGCTGGTCGATTCGCGCCCCCGTTTTGCCCAGTTCAACAGTGCCGGGACCAAGCTTTACGTCAGTGCCGAAATCGGCGGCACGGTCACGGTCATCGATCCCGCCGCCCAGTCGGTCGAAAAGAAGATCACCTTCGAGATTCCCGGCGTCCTGCCCGAGGCGATCCAGCCCGTCGGCATCCGCGTGACCAATGATGGCAAGAAGGTGTTCGTGGCGCTTGGACCCGCGAACCGCGTCGCCGTCATCAATGGCGAGACCGACGAGGTCGAGGATTACCTTCTGGTCGGCCAGCGGGTCTGGCAGATGGCCTTCACCCCGGACGAGAAATTCCTGTTCACGACCAACGGCAACTCGAACGACGTCTCGGTGATCGACGTCGACGCCAACAAGGTCGTGAAATCCGTCGCGGTCGGCCAGCAACCCTGGGGCGTCGTCGTCGCGCCGAACTGACAAGAACGAAAAACCAAGGAGGGAAGAACATGACGCGTTTGCTGACGATCCTGATGGTCATGGCCGGGCTGGCCGCGCCCGTCTCGGCCCAGGAAGCCCCGGCGCCGAAGCCGGCGGATGCCGCCGCCCATGCCGAGCACGCCACGTCCGAGAATGCCAAGGATGATGACGACGACGAGGAGGAAGAGGCCAAGGCCACCGAAGACGGCGTCCACGAGGCGGGGGCGAAGTTCGACTTTGGCTTCTCGGGGATGCTGGCGCGGGACAACCGCACCCAGCTGGCGCCGCTGACGCTGGCTTCCGGAAAGCCCGTCGCAAGCGGTGAATACAAACTGAAATCCGGCGGCTATTATCGCATCGACATCACCGCAGACGGCAGCCAGGAGCTTGCCTTGTCGGGTGGCGACTTCTTCCGCGCGATCTGGGTGAACGAGATCGTCATCAACGACATCGAGATCCGGCCCATGGGCGTCCATTCGCTGGAATTCGACGATGCGGGGACCGCCTCGCTCAGCTTCGTGGCCATCGTTCCGGGCCGCTATACGCTTTCCATCCCCGGCTCGCATGGGGAAACCCAGCAGGCCGTGTTCAATATCCAATAACTGCAAAGGGGGAGCGGGCATGGCCCGCTCCCGTCGACCATGCCGCTAGACGCGCTTTCCGTTCAGAATGTCAGCCACAGTTTCGGTCGTTTTCAGGCGCTGAAGGACGTCTCGCTGGCCGTGCCAAAGGGCGGGTTCACCGCCCTTCTTGGCGTCAATGGCGCGGGCAAGACCACGCTGTTTTCACTGATCACCCGTCTGTACAACAGCACGTCCGGCCGGATCGAGGTCGCGGGTCATGACCTGCGTCGCGAACCCGGTGCCGCGCTGGCGCGCCTGGGGATTGTCTTTCAGTCCCGTGCGCTGGATGCCGACCTGACTGTCAGCCAGAACCTGACCTATCACGCGGCGCTGCATGGGATTCCACGTCGCGAGGCGATGTCCCGCGCCGTCGATGTGCTGGCGCAGGTCGGGCTAGGCGACAAGATGGATGCCCGCGTCTCGGCCCTGTCTGGCGGCCAGAGCCGCCGGGCCGAGATCGCCCGCGCCCTGATCCACCGCCCCCAGATCCTGCTTCTGGACGAGGCGACCGTCGGGCTGGATGTGAAATCCCGCGCTGAGGTTGTCGAACTGACCCGCGCGCTGACGCGGCAGGGCGTCTCGGCGCTGTGGGCCACGCATATCATGGACGAGATCCGCCCCGAGGACGGGCTTGTCATCCTGCACAAGGGGCAGGTTCTGGCCGCGGGCAAGACCGCCGAGGTCACAGGGGGCGAAGATCTGACTGAAGCCTTCCTGCGCCTGACCGGAGAACAGGCATGAGCCACATCCTGACACCCCGCATGTGGCTGACCGCCTTTCTTGGCATCACCCGGCGCGAGACGCTGCGCTTCGTCAACCAGCGCGGGCGGTTCCTGGCGGCATTGGTCCGGCCGCTGGTCTGGCTGTTCATCTTTGCCGCCGGGTTCCGCGCGGTCCTTGGCCTGTCGATCACGCCGCCCTATCAGACCTATGTCCTGTACGAGGTTTACGTCACCCCCGGGCTTATCGCGATGATCCAGCTGTTCAATGGCATGCAAAGCTCGCTCACGATGGTTTACGACCGTGAGACGGGAGCGATGCGGACGCTGCTGGTCAGCCCGTTTCCGCGCTGGTTCCTGCTGGGATCGAAGCTGGTCGCAGGGGTGATCGTGTCGATCATCCAGGTCTACACCTTCCTGGCCATCGCCTGGTTCTGGGATGTCGAGCCGCCCTTGATGGGTTATGTGACGGTGCTGCCCGCTCTGATCCTGTCGGGGCTGATGCTGGGCGCGATGGGGCTGTTCCTGTCCTCGGCCATCCGCCAGCTGGAAAACTTCGCAGGGGTGATGAATTTCGTCATCTTCCCGATGTTCTTCGCCTCGACCGCGCTTTACCCGCTGTGGCGGATGCGCGAAAGCTCGACCCTGCTTCACGACATCTGCGCGATCAACCCCTTCACCCATGCGGTGGAGTTGATCCGCTTTGCCCTTTACGAACAGTTCGATCTGCTGTCCTTTTCGGTCGTGCTGGGTTGCCTGATCCTGTTCTTTGCAGGGGCTGTGTTCATGTATGATCCGGCCAAGGGACTTTGGGCCCGGCGAAAGGGGGGAGCATGAAATATTTGGTTCTGGCACTGGCACTGGCCGCGGCGGGCGCCGCCCATGCCGAGTCGAGCACCGATCCCGACTGGCCTTGTGTCCAGCGCAAGCAGCCGCATTTGTCGCTGGGCCAGATGTGGTCCGGGCCGGAGCCGACGGATGCGGTTCGCGAATTGGCCGGATCACCCGAGATCGCGCGGATTGCCGACCGGCTGGAGGAACGCCGGGTGACCGTCGACCAGGCCTCGGCCGAGATCGCAGAGTTTTCGGCCACTGCGAATAACGACCAGCTTGGTGCGCTGATGGTGGCGCTGTTCGACCGCATCGATCCGCACCGGACCGCCCTGATCGCCGGGATAGCGCGTTATGGCAACAAGCAGGTCGAGCTGGCCAAGCGCATCGATGACCACCGCGTCAAGATGGCCGAGATGGAAAAGGCCGAGAAGCCCGATTTCGACGCCATCGATGCCGAGGAAGCAAAGCTCGACTGGGACATGCGCATCTTTCAGGATCGCCAGCAGGCGCTGACCTATGTCTGCGAGACGCCGGTGATCCTTGAGCAAAGGCTGTTCACGCTGGCCCGCGCGATCCAGACCGGCATCAAATGACCGCGCCCGCCGCCGTCATTCTGGCCGGGGGGTTGTCGACCCGCATGGGCGGCGGGAACAAGGCCCTGCGCCTGCTGGGCGGAGAGACGCTGCTGGCGCGCGTCATCTCGCGGCTTCAGCCACAATGCGGGGCGCTGGCGATCAACGCGAACGGCGATCCCGAACAGTTCGAGGATTACGAGCTTCCCGTGATCGCGGACGGATTTTCGGGCTATGCCGGACCGATGGCCGGCGTGCTTGCGGGCATGGATTGGGCAGCGGCACAGGGCCTGGCCGAAGTGGTCAGCGTCAGCGTCGATACTCCGTTCCTGCCCCATGATCTGGTCCACCGCCTGATCGAGGCCAGGGGCAGGTCGGGCCTTGCCGTCGCGGCGAGTGCGGGCCGAAACGGGGTGCTGCGCGACCATCCGACCTGTTCGCTTTGGCCGGTGGCGCTGCGTGGCGATCTTCGCGCGGCGTTGGAATCCGGGTTGCATCGCATCGGCCAGTTCGCGGCCGCCTATGATCCGGGGCGTGCTGTTTTCGACAGCAACCCGCGCGATCCCTTCATGAACCTGAACACGCCCGAAGACCTCAGCGACGCCGCGCGCCTGCTGTGATCCGCCCACAAGTGGACCTTCGGGTTCATTTTTACCCGCGCAGGCTGTAACCAGTCTGTGGGGCTTCTGGTATCCTTGAGCGGAACTGCCTTGGCATCAACAGGAGCATCGATCTTCAACAACTGAGAGGAAGCGGGATGACCAACCGAAGCGTCGATCCGTCGGTCGCAGAGCCGAAATGGAATTTGGTCGGGCCGGGACTGGTCGTGGCCGCGACAGGCGTCGGTGCGGCCGACCTGATCGCCACCACGGTCGCCGGAAGCAAATACGGCTATGCGCTGCTTTGGGCGGTCGTCGCGGGCTGCATCATGAAGGTCATCCTGGTCGAGGGCGCGGGTCGTTACAGCCTTGCCACCGGCAAGACCATCTTCGAGGGGTGGAGCAGCCTGGGCCGCTGGACGCATTGGTATTTCGGCCCCTATATCGTCATCTGGGGCTTCGTCTATGGCGCGGCGGCGATGGCGGGAACAGGGCTTGCGCTTTACTCGCTTTTCCCGTTCCTCAGCGTCGCGGCCTGGGGAATCCTGTCCGGGCTTGCCGGCATGCTGCTGGTCTGGTCGGGCCGCTACGACCTGTTCGAAAAGATCCTGACGGCGATGGTGGTGCTGATGTTCGTCACCATGCTGCTTGCCGCGGCCCTGACCCTGCCCAACCTTGGCGAGGTGCTGAAGGGCCTGGTCCCGATGATCCCCGAAGGCGCGCTGATCAACGTCCTCAGCGTCGCGGGCGGTGTTGGCGGGACCATCACGCTGGCGGCCTATGGCTATTGGCTGCGTGAAAAGGGCTGGGACACGCCCCGCTTCATGCGGGTCATGCGGATGGACAACGGCATCGCCTATCTGGTGACCGGGCTTTTCGTCATTTCGACCCTGATCGTCGGGGCCGAGCTGCTGCATTCCGCGGGTATCGCCATCGGCAAGGGGGACCAGGGCATGGTCGACCTGGCCAGCGTCCTGGGCGAGCGCTACGGCACCTGGATGAGCAAGCTGTTCCTGATCGGCTTCTGGGCCGCGTCCATGAGCTCTCTGGTCGGGGTCTGGAACGGCGTCAGCCTGATGTTCGCCGACTTCCTTGGCCATGTGCAGGGCAAGCCGCATGACCATCCCGACCGGCTTGCGGGCGGGCGCTACTACAAGTTCTACATCTTCTGGCTGACCGTGCCGCCGATGGTCATGATGTTCCTGGGCCAGCCGGTCTATCTGATCCTGGCTTACGGCGTGCTCGGGTCGCTGTTCATGCCCTATATGGCGATCACGCTGCTGTGGATCCTGAACACGGACCGCGTTCCGGCGGAGTGGCGCAACCGGCCGCTGACCAACCTGATGCTGCTGCTTTGCGCGCTGGCCTTTATCGCGCTGGCGCTGAACGAGCTTTACACCCGCATCGCCGGCCTGTTCTAGGACGGCCTTCCGGGTCCGGCGTGCTGCCGGGCCCGGAGTTCACACGCCGAAGCGCCGCCATGCCCGGGCCAGTGCCAGCCCGACCAGACGCGCAAAGACGACCGTCAACACGGCAAGGACCAGCAACGCGGCAAAGACCAGGTCGGTCTTCATCCGGCCGTTCGCATGGATCATCAGCGCGCCAAGTCCGCGCGCCCCCCCGACCCACTCGCCGATGACCGCCCCGATCGGCGCATAGACCGCCGCCAGCCGCAGGCCCGTCGCCAGTTGCGGCAGCGCCGCAGGAATGCGCAGGTGACGCATGATCCGGGTAGGAGACGCGCCCATCACCCGCGCCAGATCCAGCGCCGATTGTGGCGTCCGGGTCAGCCCGTCCAGAAAGGCCGAGGCGACCGGGAAAAACACGATCAGAACCGTCATCGCGATTTTCGGCGCCATGCCGAAGCCCAGCCACAGTGTCAGGATCGGGGCCAGCGCAAAGACAGGAATGGTCTGGCTGAAGGTCAGGATCGGGCGCAGGACAGCCGTCAGCCTGTCGGAAAATCCCATTGCGATGGCCAGCAGCGCGCCCAGCAGCGCGCCCAGCAGAAAGCCCAGCACCACCTCGGACAGGGTGAAACCGGCATGGCGCAGGATCTCGGCCCGGTTCAGCCAAAGCGCCTCTGCCACCGCAGTGGGCGAGGGCAGCAGGAAGGGCGGCATGCCCGCCAGCCAGATCACCCCCTGCCACAGCGCAAGGGTGACGACGATCAGGGCGGCGATGGTCTTCATGCCATCATCCCCCGCATCAGATCGGCCTGCAGCGCCAGCACCTCGGGCGCATCATAGGGGCGCGCGCCGCCCGATGGCCGGGGCAGGGGGACGGGCCATTCGCTCAGCCCTTCCTCGCGCAGCAGCAGGATGCGGTCGCCCAGCCGTGCGGCTTCGGCCGGATCATGCGTCACCAGCAGCACGGTCCGTCCCGCCAGCAGGCGCGCAGACAGGTCCTGCATCTGAGCCCGCGTCCGCGCGTCCAGCGCCGAAAAGGGTTCATCCAGCAGGACCAGCGGCCGGTCCTCGAACAGGGTGCGGGCCAGCGCCACGCGCTGGCGCTGGCCGCCCGACAGGTTGGCGGGCAGGTGATGGGCGCGGTCGGCCAGACCGACCGCCTCGATCAATGCGCTAGCGCGGTTCTGGTCGGGGGTCTCGCCGCGCAGGCGCGCACCCAGCGTCACGTTGCCGGTCACGTCCAGCCAGCCGATCAGCCCGGCATCCTGCGCCATCAGGGCAACGGGACGGTCCGTCATCACCTCGCCTTCGAAGCGCGCGCCGGTGTCCAGTCCGGCGATCAGGCGCAGGATCGTGGACTTGCCGACGCCCGAGGGGCCCAGCAGGCAGGTCCAGCCACCCTCGGCCAAGGTCAGGTCGACCGGCGCAAACAGCGGCGCATCGCCCACCCAGGCCTGTCCGTGGACGCGCGCGACCGTCATGCCCGGCCCAGACTCCAGAAGGCGACCTCAAGCCGGGTCGCGGTGGCAAACCGCTCCTGCAGGGCGGTCCAGCGGGGTGAGGTCTCGGGGTGATCTCCCAGCCGCTTGACCAACGCGCTGTCCAGAAGCTGTCCGGCCTTGGTACAGGCGTCCTGATACTCGGCCCCGGCATAGGTCTCGATCCAGTCGCGATAGGGCGTGTCGGGTGCGCAGTCGCCGGCAAGGCGTGTCCCGATTTCGCCATAGCCCAGCACGCAGGGCATCAAGGCAGCCAGCAGATCAAGGAAATCGCCCGAAAGTCCGGCATCCGTGACATAGCGGGTATAGGCGATGTTGGTTATCGCCTCGGGCGTGCGGGTCAAGGCGTCCACGTCGATCCCCGCGCTTGCGCAGGTCTGGACGTGCAGACTCATCTCGTGATCCAGCAGCGCGTGGACCGTCGCCGAACAGGCGCGCATCTCGTCCAGGTCGCCGGCCTTGACCACCGCCAACGCCCATGCGCGCGAGAAGTGGATCAGGAACAGATAATCCTGCACCAGATAGGCAAGGAAATCCGCCCGCGGCAATGTGCCGTCACGCATGCCCTCGACAAAGGCGTGGCGGGTATAGTCGTCCCAGTCGGGCGCGGCGTCCCGCCATGCAGCGAATGTGCGGCCATAGGTCATTCTGCACCCAGATCCTCGGCCAGTTCCGACACCGGCAGCACGCTGTCGGTCAGCCCGGCCTCATGAAGAAAGGCCTCGAAGCGGGAATAGCGGCCCTGGTCCAGTGCGGCGGGGCTTTGCGAAAAGCGGGGCAGGGTGTCCTTCCACGCCGCTGCGTTCAATTCGTCCTTGAGATCGGGCGCAGTGCCCGAGAACAGCTGCCATGCCTCGTCCGGGTGGTTCACCATGTATTGGGCACCACGTTCGACCGCGTGCAGGAAGCGGCGGGTCTTGTTCGTGTCCATTGTCTGGGGATTGGCGACGAAGATCAGCTCGTCATAGGTCGGCACCCCCTGTTCCTCGATGAAGAAGCAGCGGCCCTCGGCCCCTTCCTGGCGCATCTGGGTCAGCTCGAAATTGCGATAGCCGCCGATCGTCGCATCGACCTGGCCAGCGATCAGGGCGGGGGACAGCGACCAGTTCACGTTGACCATCTCGACATCGGACATGCCAAGGCCCGCGGTCTTGAGGATCTGGCCAACCAGCGCCTCTTCGACGCCCGAGACCGAATAGCCGATCTTCTTGCCCTTCAGGTCGGCGATCGTCTGGACGGGGCCGTCCGCCTTGACCATCAGGCAGTTCAGCGGGGTCGCGACCAGCGTGCCCACCCGCTTCAGCGGCAGGCCCGCATGGACCTGCAGATGCAGTTGCGGCTGATAGCTGATCGCAAGGTCCGCCTTTCCGGCGGCGACTAGTTTGGGCGGATCGGCCGGATCGGCAGGGGCGACCACCTCGACGTCCAGCCCTTCATCGGCAAAGAAGCCCTTTTCCTGCGCGATGATGACGGGGGCGTGGTCGGGGTTCACGAACCAGTCCAGCATCAGGGTCAGCTTGTCCTGCGCGAAAGCGGGCTGGGCCAGCAGGGCCAAAGCGGCGGCCAGGGCATGGGGCAGGGCGAAATGCTTCATTCCGGTATTCCTCCAAGGGCAAGCAGGGTGATCTCGCCGTTCCAGCGGCGGGACAGGGCATCGGCGGCGCGCCACGACCGCAGCCCCGAGCGGCAGGCCAGCACCACGCGCTGACCGGGTCGGGGCAGGGGGCCTGTCGCACCATAGCCGGGGTGACGCAGGGCATCAGGGGTGGCCTTGCGGGGGGCCTCGTCCTCGGGGCGCAGGTCGACCACCATGTCATCGTCGCGGATGTCTTCGGCCGCGATGAAGCGGGGACCGTCGCATTCGGGTGCCGCATCGAAACGGAACTGGGTCAGTCGTCCGCCCTCGAACCGGGTGAATTGCCCCAGCGGAGAGGGTTCCAACCCCAGGATAACCGCCAGCGCCATCTGCGCCTGCAGGCAACCCAGCATTCCGACGACCGGGCCCAGCACGCCCGCCGTGGCGCAGGTCTGGCCGGTATCGGGCGGGTCGGGGAACAGCGCCCGCAGGCTGGGTGCGCCCGCGCAGAAGCCGCCGACATAGCCTGAAAGCCCCAGAGCCGAGGCCGAGATCAGCGGCCGCCTTGCGGCAAGGCAGGTGTCGGACAGCGTATAGCTGGCGGCATAGCTGTCGGCACAGTCCAGCACCACATCCGCCCCGGCGACCAGGTCGGGGGCATTCGCAGGGGTCAGCCGGTCGACCAGCGCCACCATCTGCACTGCGGGGTTAAGCCGCGCCACCGCTTGCGCGGCCGCCTGCACCTTGGGCTGGCCCAGATCCTTCATGCGAAAGATCGGCTGGCGGTGCAGGTTCGTTTCCTCGACAGTGTCGGGGTCGATCAGCGTGATCCGACCGATGCCCGCCCCAGCCAGATATTGCAGCGCGGGAACGCCCAGCCCGCCAGCGCCGACCATCAGGACATGCGCCGCGCCGATGCGCGACTGACCTTCGGCCCCGACCTCGGGCAAGATCATCTGGCGGGCATAGCGGTTCATTTCGCCACCGCCAGCCATTCGCGAATCCGGCCTTCGGGATCAGCGTTCAGTGTGATGTCGGTCACGGCCGAGGCGATATCGGCCCCCGCCGCATAGGCCTGCTTCGCGCGGTCGGGGGTCACGCCGCCAATGGCGACAAGCGGGGTCGTGCCCACCAGCTTGCGCCACTCGCTGACGCGCTCCAGCCCCTGCTGCTCCCATTTCATCTTCTTCAGGATGGTCGGCCAGACCGGGCCAAGGGCGATGTAATCCGGCTTCAGCGCCAGCGCCCGGTCCAGTTCGGCATGGTCATGGGTCGAGACGCCCAGCCGCAGCCCGGCCTTGCGGATCGCGGCGATATCGGCGGTGTCCAGATCCTCTTGCCCAAGATGGACGAAATCGCAGCCAAGCTCGATAGCGGCCTGCCAATGGTCGTTGATGACCAGCGTCGCGCCATGACTGCGGCACAATTCGTGGCAAAGCGCCAGCTCGCCCAGCAGCTTGCGCGGCGACTGATCCTTGATGCGGATCTGGACCAACCGGACGCCCAGCGGCAGCGCCCGCCTGAGCCAGTCGGCATTGTCGAAGATCGGGTAAAATCGGGGAAGCCTCATCCCAGCACCGCCATTCCAAAGACAGGGGTCGAAGGCGCGGCCATGTCGCGCGCCTCGATCGGGTTCGCGGCATGGGCAAGCTGCCCCGCCTCGATCGCCAGCGCCATCGCGCGCGCCATCGCCACCGGATCGCCAGCCTTGGCGACGGCGGTGTTCAGCAGGACCGCGTCATAGCCCAGTTCCATCGCCTGCGCGGCATGGCTGGGCAGGCCGATCCCGGCATCGACGACCAGCGTCACCTGCGGGAAATGGGCGCGCAGGGACCGCAGGCCATAGGGGTTGTTCAGCCCCCGGCCCGAACCGATGGGCGCACCCCAGGGCATCAGCACCTCGCATCCCGCATCCAGCAGGCGGCCACAGACGGACAGATCCTCGGTGCAATAGGGAAAGACCTGGAAGCCGTCATCGGCCAGGATCTTCGCGGCTTCGACCAGTGCGATCACGTCGGGGCACAGGGTGTCGTCGTCGCGGATGACTTCAAGCTTGATCCAGGGAGTGCCGAACAGCTCGCGCGCCATCTGCGCGGTGGTCACGGCCTCGCGCACGGAATGGCATCCGGCGGTATTGGGCAGGACGGGAATCCCAAGGCCCCGGATGATGTCGTGAAACGCCTGTCCCGCCCCGCCTTCGCGGCGCAGGGATACGGTGGCGATACCCGCGCCCGACGCCCGGAACGCCTGCTCCATGATTGCGGGCGAGGGGTAAAGCGCGGTGCCCAGCATCAACGGGCTGTCGACCGGGGTTCCGTAAAAGACCGGCATCTCAGCCTCCTTGCATCGGCGCGACGACTTCCAGCGCGTCGCCCGGTTTCAGCGTGGTGCCCGCGCGCAGACCGGCGGGCAGGAAATCCCCGTTCAGCGCGGTGGCCACCTTGGCCTCGCCCAGCCCGATTTCGGCCAGCGCCTCGGCGACGGTCGGACCGATCAGGTCGCGCGCCTCTCCGTTAAGGGTGATCTTCATCCATGAACTCCGGTTTCCGGCCCGTGGTCAGGTACTCGGCGGCCATGCGGGCCACGGCGGGGGCCAGAAGATAGCCGTGGCGGTAAAGGCCGTTTGCGAAAAGCGTGTTCCCGCGCCGCCGCAGGCGGGGCAGGTTGTCGGGAAAGGCGGGGCGGGCATCCGCGCCCAGCTCCATGATCTCGGCCTCGGCAAAGCCGGGATGCAGGGCATAGGCGGCGCTCAGCATCTCGACGGCCGAGCGGGCGGTGACGCGGTGCTTGCCGCCGGTTTCCAGCATCGTCGCCCCGATCATGTAGATGCCGTCGCCGCGGGGGACGATGTAAAGCGGGATGCGGGGATGAAGCAGCCGCACGGTCCGGGTCAGCGTCACCTCGGGGCAGCGCAGGACCAGCATCTCTCCCCGGACGCCGCGCAGGTCTGTCAGCGCGTCGCGGGCGGTCAGTCCGCGCGCATCGACGACGCGATCGGTGGGGGTGCCCTCGGTCTGGATGACCATGCCCCTGGCCGCCAGACGGTCGCGCAGGACGCGAAGGGCGTCGCGCGGATTCAGATGCGCCTCGGTCCCGAAGAACAGGCCGCGGGGGAAGCGCCCGGCAAGCTCTGGCTCCAGTTCGGCGATCTCGGCACCGGTGACGGGGCGATGCTCGGTGGTCATGCGGGCAAAACGGTCCAGCTCGGCCCGGTCGCGAGAGGGTGCAAGGACCAGCGTGCCGCGACGCGTGACCTCTACCCCCTGCGCCTGCCACCAGTCGGCGGCATCAAGGCCAAGGCGGACCACCACCGGCTCGGCGCTTTCCGCCTCGCAGTAGGGGGCCAGCATCCCGCCCGCGCGCCAGCTGCAGGCATGGTTGCCGGGGCCGCCAGCAGGGTCGATGATGCGCGGGGTATGGCCGCGGGCGGCAAGCTCGGTCGCGATGGCAAGGCCCATCACCCCGGCGCCAAGGACGGTGATCTGGGTCATGACCGGCCCCACAGCGCGTGGAAATGGTGCACCGGACCGTGACCCAGTCCGACGGACAGGTCATCCGCCGCCGCGATCGCACCCTGCAGCCAGCGATGCGCGCGGGTGACGGCCTCGGGCACGGTCATGCCCTGCGCAAGGCCCGCGGCGATGCCCGAGGAAAGCGAACATCCCGTGCCATGCGTGTTCCGTGTCGCAAGACGCGGGGCGGATAGGGTCAGGGGGTCGGGTCCGATCAGCAGGTCGGTGCAGGTCTCGCCCTCGGCATGGCCGCCCTTCATCAGGACGTGGGTGGCGCCAAGCCGGGACAGGGCATGGCCCTGCTCGGCCATCTGGCTGGGCGTGACGGCGGGGGCAAGGCCCAGCAACCGCGCAGCCTCGGGCAGGTTCGGGGTCAGGACCGCGGCCAGAGGGATCAGCTGATCCCTGAGCGCCGCGACCGAATCCTCGGGCAGCAGCGCGTCGCCCGATTTCGCCACCATGACCGGGTCCAGCACGACCGGGATCGGATTGGTTTCAAGCAGCGCCCGCAGCCGTTCGGCGACGGCTGTGATCACATCCGGCCCGCCCAGCATGCCGATCTTGACCGCGCGGATGTCCAGATCGCCGAAAACGGCATCAATCTGGGCGACGACCATCGCCGGGCTGACGGCTTCGACCGCTGCCACCGTGCGGGTGTTCTGCGCGGTGATCGCTGTGATCACAGAGGCGCCGAAAACCCCCAGCGCCGAGAAGCTTTTCAGATCCGCCTGAATACCAGCGCCGCCCCCGCTGTCGGATCCGGCGATGGTCAGGGCGATGGGATGCGACATGTCCCGCCTTTCGTTTCGGCCGGTCCATGCTGGTGGGTGGATATGCGCGTCCGTGGTCGGGGCTGTCCCGTCGCGGCGCTCTACCCTTCCCTACGCCGGCATGACCCGGATCAGGTTCGATGGGTCGGTGCCCGGCACCTCTCAGCCCCGTTGCGGGACTCCCCAAGTGTAGAAATTGTGACGTCAACCTAGGGCCGAAGCCCGCGCCCCGCAAGGGTCATCGATAATAGGAACGGAACCACTCGACATAGGCGGCCATCCCGTCCGGCACCTGAGTCTGGGGTGCATAGCCGGTCAGGCTGCGCAGCAGCGTGGTATCCGCCCAGGTGGCGGGCACATCACCGGGTTGCATCGGCAGCAATTGGCGGATCGCCTGCTTGCCGGTCGCCTTTTCGATCGCCGCAATGAAATCGACCAGTTCGACCGGCGCGCCATTGCCGATATTGACGACCCGAAAGGGGGCGACGGGCGATAGGCTGTCCTCGGGGCCGACGGGTTCCGTGCCCGGCACCGCGTCCATCAGCAGGCGGATCGCCCGGGCAAGATCGGTGACATAGGTGAAGTCGCGGCGCATGTTCCCGTGGTTGAAGACCTTGATAGGTTCGCCCCGCAGGATCGCGTTGGTGAAAAGCCAGGGCGCCATGTCGGGGCGCCCCCAAGGTCCATAGACCGTGAAGAAGCGGAACATCGTCACCGGCAGGCCGAACAGATGCGCATAGCTGTGGGCCATCGCCTCGGTCGATTTCTTGCTGGCGGCATAGAAGGACATCTGGCAATCGGCCTTGTCCGTCTCGCGATAGGGCATCCGGGTATTTGCGCCGAAGACGGAACTGGTCGAGGCGAGCAGAAGGTGTCGCGGCGGGTGGGCGCGCGCCGCCTCGAGCAGTTCGAACGTGCCGATGATGTTCGACTGCAGATAGGCGCGGGGATTTTCGATCGAATGCCGCACTCCGGCCTGCGCGGCCAGGTGAACGACCAGATCCGGCTTGTGCTCGCCCAGAAGCGAGGTCAGCAGCCCCGGTTCCTCGACTCGCGCGCGGATGGCGGTGAAGCGTGGATCGGCGCGCAGAAGCGCTTCCCGAGATTCCTTCAGCGCCACATCGTAATAGGGATCGTGGGCGTCCAGGCCGATGACTTCGGCATCCTCATCCAGCAGGTGCCGGGCCAGGTGAAAGCCGATGAACCCGGCGGCGCCGGTGATCAGCACGCGCATCAGTCGACTCCGTAAAGGTCGCGGGTAAAGACCTTGTCCTCGACATCGGCCAGTTCGGGGGTCATGCGGTTGGTGACGATCAGGTCGACCTGCTTTTTGAAGGCGTCAAGGTCGCGCACCACGGGGCTGTGGAAGAAGTGATCCTCGGCCAGCACAGGTTCATAGACGATGCAGGGGATGCCCTTGGCCTTGATCCGCTTCATGATGCCCTGAATCGAGCTGTCGCGGAAATTGTCCGAGCCGGCCTTCATCACCAGACGATAGACGCCGACCAGCTTGGGCTGGCGGGCGATGATCTGGTCGGCGATGAAATCCTTGCGCGTGCGGTTCGATTCCACCACCGCCGCGATCAACTGCTGCGGCACCTGATCGTAATTGGCCAGAAGCTGCTTGGTGTCCTTGGGCAGGCAATAGCCGCCATAGCCGAAGCTGGGATTGTTGTAATGGGCCCCGATCCGGGGATCGAGGCCGACCCCCTCTATGATCTCGCGCGTGTTCAGCCCGCGCGACACGGCATAGCTGTCCAACTCGTTGAAATAGGCGACCCGCAGCGCAAGATAGGTGTTCGAGAACAGCTTGATCGCCTCGGCCTCGATCGCGCCGGTGAACAGGACGGGCATGTCCTTGCGCAGCGCGCCCCGGACCAGCAGGTCGGCAAATTCCCGCGCGGCCGGGCTGTGGTCACCGACGACGATGCGCGAGGGGTGAAGGTTGTCGTAAAGCGCACGCCCCTCACGCAGGAATTCGGGCGAGAAGACGATCCCGTCATAGCCGGTCGCGGCCCGCATCTCGTCGACGAAGCCTACGGGGACGGTAGACTTTACCACGATCGTCGCCTCGGGTGCGTGGCGGCGGGCAAGGTCGATCACCTTCTGGACGCTGGACGTGTCGAAATGGTTGCTGCGGCTGTCATAATTCGTGGGCGTCGCGATGACGACGAAATGCGCGTCCTGCAGCGCCGCGGTGGCATCGGTGGTCGCGGTCAGGTCCAGCGATTTTTCGGACAGCCATTGCGTGATGTCCGGGTCTTCGATGGGCGAGCGCCGGGCATTCACCAGATCGACGCGGACCGGGTTC
The DNA here is from genome assembly GCF_049446195.1 of Paracoccus sp. KR1-242. Taxonomy (NCBI): domain Bacteria; kingdom Pseudomonadati; phylum Pseudomonadota; class Alphaproteobacteria; order Rhodobacterales; family Paracoccaceae; genus Paracoccus; species Paracoccus sp. KR1-242. The sequence goes on along the minus strand of NZ_JBMSED010000011.1, from coordinate 29,614 downwards.
ACATCAAGTGCGACAACCTTGTTGTGCTGGGCCAGCAGGACGGCAATCGACATGCCGACGTAACCCAGACCTGCTACGGTAATCTTCATCTGCGAATTCCGTCCCTGTTTTCACTTGCCTAGCACAGCCATTACCGCCGCAGAAGCCCGGCAGGTGCCTTCTCTGCCTTGCGACTGGTATACCAAGATGCCAAATAGGGGCGACCCCAAGGAGAGAGGACCCTCCCCATGACCTTCACCCCCCATGGTAAACATTTGATCGCCGGCGAATGGGTCGGCTCGGACCAGCAATTCATGTCGGAACCGGCGCATGGCCCGGCCCATCCGTTCAGCGTCGGCACCGTCGATCTGGTGAACCGCGCCTGCGAGGCCGCCGAGGACGCATTCTGGTCCTATGGCTATTCCACGCGTGAGGAGCGCGCGCGCTTCCTGGACACCATTGCTGACGAGATCGAGGCCCGCGCCGAGGCGATCACCCTGATCGGCACCCAGGAAACCGGCCTCCCCGAAGGCCGCCTGCAAGGCGAGCGTGGCCGTACCACCGGCCAGCTGCGCCTGTTCGCGGACCATATCCGCAAGGGCGAATATCTTGACCGCCGCGTCGATGCCGCGCTGCCCGATCGCAAGCCCGCGGCGCGCCCGGAGATCCGCTTGGTCGAGCGTCCGATCGGACCGGTTGCGGTATTTGGTGCCTCGAACTTCCCGCTGGCCTTCTCGACCGCGGGCGGCGACACCGCTGCGGCGCTGGCCGCTGGCTGCCCGGTCGTGGTCAAGGGGCACTCGGCCCATCCCGGCACCGGAGAGATCATTGCCGAGGCGGTCGCCGCCGCGATCGTCAAATGCGGCGTGCATCCGGGCGTCTTCAGCCTGATCCAGGGCGGCCGCCGCGATGTCGGCACGGCGCTGGTCCAGCACCCGCGCATCAAGGCCGTCGGTTTCACCGGATCGCTGGGTGGTGGACGTGCGCTGTTCGACCTTTGCGCGCAGCGCCCCGAGCCGATCCCCTTCTTCGGGGAACTCGGTTCCGTGAACCCGATGTTCCTGATGCCGCAGGCGATGGCCGCGCGGGCCGAAGAAATCGGCGCCGGCTGGGCCGGGTCGCTGACGATGGGCGCAGGCCAGTTCTGCACCAACCCGGGCATTTCCGTCGTGATCGACGGGCCGGAAGCAGACCGCTTCACCTCTGCCGCAAAGGCCGGACTGGAAAAGGTCGGGCCGCAGGTGATGCTGACCGAAGGCATTGCGAAAGCCTATCGCGACGGCAAGGAACGCTTCGAGTCGCGCAACTCGGTCACGCCGGTCCACACGACGGAATCCTCCGGTCGCGAGGCGAACCCGAACCTTTATGAGACCACCGCCGAGGCTTATCTCCAGGACCACGCGCTGGGTGAAGAAGTCTTCGGTCCGCTTGGCCTGATCGTGCGCGTTTCGTCGGTGGACGAAATGGTGAAGCTGGCCAAGGGCTTCGAGGGTCAGCTGACGACCACGATCCACATGGATGCGGGCGATCTGGCCGACGCGCAGAAGCTGCGCCCGGTGCTGGAGCGCAAGGCTGGCCGCGTGCTGGTCAACGGCTTCCCGACCGGCGTGGAAGTGGTGGACGCAATGGTTCATGGCGGGCCTTACCCGGCTTCGACCAATTTCGGCGCGACCTCGGTCGGCACCCTGTCGATCCGTCGCTTCCTGCGCCCGGTCAGCTATCAGGGCTTCCCCGAGGAGCTGCTGCCCGAAGACCTGCGCTGAGCGCGGGCACGGGCCGGAGGAAAGACGAAGGGCCGGGATGCAAATCCCGGCCCTTTGCATGTCGTGGTCAGGTGCCTTACGGCGTGACGATGTTGAACCAGAACTCGAACTTGTCGAGATACGAGACCAGCTCGGTCAGCTTGGCCTGATCGCCCGTGACCTTGACCTCGCCCGAGGAGGTCGCCTGATCCAGGGTTTCCTCGCCCAGCATGATCTTGTTCAGGGCCGAACGCGGCAGGGTCACTGTCGCGGCGGCATCGTCGGCCTGAATATCCTTGGTGTGGTTCAGGACGCCGTTTTCCAGCTGCACAAGATATTTGCCGTCTTCGCCGAAGTCGAAGTTCAGCTTCATCGCGGCATCACCCGCTTTCGCGGCATCAAGACGGACACCGGCATAGTCGAAGATCATCTCAAGCGACATGGCCTCGATCGTGTCGGGACTGGCGGTGTTCGGGGTCGGCAGTTCAGCCACGCCCTTGCGCAGTTCCTGCGCGCCCGACAGGTAGAAGTTGCGCCACGGGCCGGATTCGGCCTGGTAGCCCAGCTGTTCCAGAGCGTCCGCGGTCAGGTCCTTGGCCGGCTGGTTGTCGGGATCGGCAAAGACGACCTTGTTCATGACCTCGGCGACCCAGCGATAGTTGCCGGCGTCGAAGTCCTTCTTCGCCTTTTCCATCACGGCATCGGCGCCGCCCATGTATTCCACGAACTTCTTGGCGCCATCGACCGGCTGCAATTCGTGCAGGGTCGAGGGGTTTCCGTCGAACCAGCCCAGATACAGCACATAGGTCGCGGCGACGTCGTGATAGATCGAGCCGTAATAGCCGCGGCTGGCCCAGAACTTGTCAAGCGCCGGCGGCAGTTTGAAGTTCTCGGCGATCTCGCGCATGGTCATGCCCTTGTTGACCATGTTGAGCGTGCTGTCGTTGATGTAGCGATACAGGTCGCGCTGCTTCTCAAGCAGTTCGACGACCTTGTCGTTGCCCCAGGTCGGCCAGTGGTGCTGCGCAAAGACGACCTCGGCCTTGTCGCCCCACATGACCAGCGCTTCGTTCAGGTATTTCGACCACGGCAGCGGTTCGCGGATCTTGGCGCCTCGCAGCGAATAGGTGTTGTGCAGCGTGTGGGTCGCGTCCTCGGAAGCTTCGATGGCCTTGTATTCTTCGACATACCACAGCATTTCCGAAGGCGCTTCCGAACCCGGCGCCATCAGGAATTCATAGGTGCGGCCGTCGATGGTTTCCTTCTGGCCGGTCTTGGTGATGATGTTGGTCGGCGGGATCAGTGTGACGGTCCCGGCCGAAGTCGTGGTGCCCAGGCCAGCGCCGACCTGACCTTTTTCATCGGGGGGCAGAAGGTTGCCATACATATAGCTGGCGCGGCGGCTCATCGCGTTGCCGGCAAAGACGTTCTCGGCAACGGCTGCTTCAAGGAAGCCCTCGGGCGCATAGATCTTGACCGCGCCGGATTTGACATCATCCTCGTTCACGACGCCGCGGACGCCGCCATAATGGTCGACGTGGCTGTGCGTATAGATGACCGCCTTGACCGGTTTCTTGCCGCGATGCTGGTAATAAAGGTCCAGCGCGACCTTGGCGGTTTCGGCCGAAACCAGCGGGTCGACGATGGTGATGCCCTCATCACCCTCGATGATCGTCATGTTCGACAGGTCAAGGTTGCGGACCTGATAGATCCCGTCCTTCACAACCTCGAACAGGCCGCTGATATTGATCAGCTGCGACTGACGCCAAAGGCTGGGGTTGACGGTTTTCGGGCTTTCGGAGCCTTCCTTGATGAAACCGTATTTGCCCGGGTCCCAGATCAGCGCGCCATCCGCGGTCTTCAGCATTTCCGGGGGGAGGTCGGCGAGCTTTCCGCGGTTGGCATCGTCGAAATCGGTCTTGTCGTCGAAGGGCAAATAATCGAGCAGCGCCGCATTGGCCTGGTTCGTCGCCTCGGTCGCGTCCTTGCGGGGGTCGCTGTCCTGAGCCATTGCCGGCACCGCAAAGGCAACAGCAATTGCTGCCGCCTGCATTAGGCGAAACTTCTGCATCGAACTAACCTTTCCAGTTTGGAGGGTGAGTCATACCTTTCTCCGAGGCATGTTCCCCGCGGGAAGGATGCATGAGGGTTGTATATCGTCAAGCGCCTTCGCTTTGCCTTTGGACGGTTATTCGATTGACCTGCGCGAGCCCCGGATATTTGATTTTCTTGCCAATTTTGTCGCTTTCGCTGACAAACTGCGGCATTATGTCGGGGCAACCACGCGGGCTTGCAGAGATTCTGCAGGTATCTGCCATACTGCGACAAAAAGGCGCGGAATTAGGCCCCGACAATTACCTCAATGGCATTTTCGGGGGCATTTTTTCGGATTCCGCGGCCGCTTTTGTCTTGTCGAATTGTCAGATTAATCGAATTTCTGGTTGGGGCTCTTCGGTATTTCTCATTTTGATCTCGAAGGATTGATAAGGTCATATTCTCTTCCCCGAAGATAATATCCTCCTTCCTCCTGCAGAAAACGGGACCGAACGCCTCAAAAAACCGCATCGCAATGCGCTTGACCCCCGTGCCGTCCATGAACAGAATCAAGGGCCGTCGGGCGGGACTTGAAAATTCAGGAGTTGGGTGTGGTGACAGGCAGGAACGTGATCTTCGACCTTGGGGCGGTGCTGATCGAATGGGATGCGGCACTTGCCTTTGCCGACGTCTTCACCACCCGCGACGCGGCCGAAGACTGGATGCGGCAGATCGATTTCGCGGGCTGGAACCGGCTTCAGGATGGCGGGCGCAGCTTTGCAGAAGGAGTCGCCGTGGCACGCGCGCACCATGGCCCATTGGCCGATCCGCTGGAGGGGTATCTTGCCGCGTTTCACCTGACGATCGAGAAGCCCGTTCCCGGCAGTTGGGCCATTGTCGATGCGCTGAATGCGCGCGAGGTGCCGCTGTTCGCGATCACCAACTGGGCGGCCGAAACCTGGCCCGCGGCGCTGGAGGTCCATCCTCGCCTTGCCAGCGTGTTTCGCGACATCGTCGTCTCGGGGCAAGTGGCGCAGTTGAAGCCCCAGCCCGAGATCTTTCGCCTGCTGATGCAGCGCAACGGATTGTCGCCTGCGGATTGCGTGTTCATCGACGACAGCCGCGCGAATGTCGAAGGTGCGCGCGTTCTTGGCATGGACGCGATTCACTTCACGGATGCCGAAAACCTGGAGCGAGAGCTGGCGGAACGCGGATTTTTTGCCTGACTGGCCATTTTTCACCCCGAAAGGGGCGATTTTTCACGCCCCGATCACGGGACCATCACATGATGCGGTGCATGTTGTCCTTGCCAGACGCCCGAAGCGGATGCCAGCGCATCCCGGCAACCGGGTCGGGCGGAAGGTCGAAGCCATTTTCAGCATCGCCGGCGGCAGAGCGGCGTGAACGTTTGTATGATCCGTTTTCGAGTATGATGTTTCAGTAATCCTTCGCTTCGCAAGATCCGCGCGCCTGTCTCCTCCTGTGGCAGGCGCGCAATTCTTTTGCGCAGCGGGATCAGCGCGCGCCGATCAGCGGCGCGATGTGGCGCAGCGCCATCAGGTAGCCGTTCGTTCCCAGTCCGGCGATCACCCCCTCGGCCCGCAGGCTGACATAGGAATGGTGGCGGAAGCTTTCGCGCTTGTGGATGTTCGAGATATGGACCTCGATCACCGGGGCGTCGAAGGTGTTCAGCGCATCCAGGATTGCGACCGAGGTATGGGTCAGCGCGCCCGGATTGATGACGATCGCGTTCGCTTCGTGCCGGGCCTCGTGGATCGTGTCGACGATGACGCCTTCATGGTTCGACTGGAAGAAGCGGATCTCGATCCCCAGTTCGTGCCCCAGTTCGGTGCAGGCGCGTTCCACGTCGGCCAGCGTCGTGCTGCCATAGATCTCGGGTTGGCGCTGGCCCAGAAGGTTCAGGTTCGGGCCGTTCAGGATATAGACGGTGGGCATGGTTTCCTCGCATCCGCGGGTGACCGACCCGCCGTTTCGGCGCGAAGGATAATCCACGCGGGCCGCGCCGCAAGCGCGATCAGCCCGGTTCGGCCAGGAAGATATAGCCCGCGCCGTAGATCGTCTTGATCAGTCGCGGGTTCTTCGGATCCTCGCCCAGCTTGGTGCGCAACCGCGAGATGCGCACATCCATCGCCCGGTCGAAGCTTTCCCCCGCGGTCCCGCCCAGCGTCTCAAGCATCTGCGTGCGCGAGATCAGGCGGCGCGGATTGTCCAGGAACATGCGCAGAAGCTCGGCCTCGGCATGGCTGATCGGGGTCTCCTCTCCTGCGGGAGAGGTCAGGGTATAGCGGTCGAAATCCGCCGCCCAGCCCGAGAAGCGCTGCTGCTGGCGCGCCGCCCCGGCATCGCGCTGGGGCTTGCGCAGGCGGGCGCGGATCCGGGCGACGACCTCGGCCGGCTCGAAGGGCTTGATAATGTAATCGTCCGCACCCAGTTCCAGCCCGGCCACGCGGTCCTGCACCTGCGCTCGGCCAGAGATGATGATGATCGCCGCCCCGGAGTCGCGCGCCAGCCGGTGGACCAAAGCCAATCCGTCGCGATCGGGAAGGCCCAAGTCGATCAGGCAGGCATCGGGTTCGATCCTGCGCAAGGCGGCCTCGAACTCGGTCGCGCGGGCGAAGGAAAGGCTGCGGAACCCCGCCTCATCCAGCGCGGCGGATAAAAGGCGCCGGATCTCGGGCTCGTCGTCAAGGATCGCGATCAGGGGGGCTTCAGTCATCCGTCACCATCATCAGGGCCGCGGCCAGCGCCGCATCATCGAAAGGCTTGGTCAGCACCGGGCCCGGCAGCGCGGCGCGCAGCGGATCCGACGCGGGCAGTGCGGTCATCAGGACCAGGGGCAGCCCGGCTTCCACAAGCAGGGTGCCCGATCCGTCGCCCAGCTGCAGGTCGGACAGGATCACGGTCACGCCGGGAAGGTCGGTCAGGCCGCGTGCCTCGGCAAGTCCTTCGGCCTCGATCACCGCATGGCCCAGCAGCGTCAGCATCTCGCGCGTGGCGGCGCGGATGTCGGGATCGTCCTCGACCAACAGGACAAGGTGCGGGCGGGCCGACCGCCAGGGCAGGCGTATCGTGACCTGCGCGCCCCCGGCATTGGCCAGCCGAAGCGTTCCGCCCGCCAACTTGATCTGGTCATAGACCATCGACAGGCCCAGCCCGGATCCCTGACCGCCCTTGGTCGAAAAGAAGGGTTCGGTCGCGCGGCGCAGCGCCTCGTCCGTGAATCCGGGGCCGGAATCGGTCACTGTCAGCTCCAGCCAGCGACCCGCCGCGCGACCGGCGATGACGATCTCGCCCTGGCCCCGCATTGCGTCCCGCGCGTTCAGGATCAGGTTCAGCAGCGCGTCCTGCAGCGCGCCCGGATCCAGCATCAGGCGCGTATCCGGCAGGCCGGGTGCAATCTCCAGGGTGACGTCGCCGCCCAGTGTCGGGCGGGTCATCGCGGCCAGGTCATCCAGCAGGCCGCGCAACTCCACGGGGCGGGGGCGGTGTTCGCGCTGCCCGGTCAGGGTGGCGATGCCGTCCAGAAGCGTCACCCCCCGGCGCGCCGCGGCCAGCGTGGCCTGAACGTCCTCAACCTGCGCGGCCGAAAGCCCGGACCGCCCCAGCCGGGTCTGAAGGCCCAGGATGATCGTCAGTAGGTTCCCGAAATCATGGGCCATGCCCGAGGTGACCTGCGCCGCAACCGCGCGCTTGGCGGCATGGGCCAGCGCCTCGCGCGACTGCACCTCGGCGCTGACATCGGTCGACAGGACATAGGCCCCGCGCCCGGTCTGGTCCGGCGTCAGGGCGATGCGGATGCGCCGCCCCGAGGGCGGATGCGTGATTTCGAACACCTGCGGCTGGCCCGCGACGGCGCGGTCCATATGGGGCCGGATACGGTCAAAGGTCTCGCTTCCCAGAACCTCCTCGCCGGTGCGGCCCAGCACCGCGACATCGGAGCCGGGGAACACCGCCGAGATCTGGTTGTTCGAGAAGGTATAGCGATAGGTGCGGTCCATATGGGCGATATGGGCCGGGACCATCGCCGTCACCTGCCGCGTCCGTGCCTCGGATTCGGTCAGGATGCGCTTGGCCTCCTCCAGCGCGGCATTGGTCGCGGCAAGTGCGCGGTTTGCGGCGGAAAGCCGTTCGGCATTCTCGAAGACGCGTTCCGACAGTTCGGCCGAGCGCGCACGCAGCAGTTCTTCCTGCCGCTTGATCTGGGTGATGTCGGTATAGACGGCGATCCAGCCACCCTGCGACAAAGGTGCGCCTTCGACCGAGATCCAGCGCCCGTCGGCTCGCTTGCGCTCCATGTAATGGGGCTGGAAGGTCCGGGCCTGATCGACCCGTTCGCGGATCGCGGCCTCAGGGTCATCCTGTGGGCCGTATTCGCCGCGCTCGACCAGAAAGCGGATCGTGTCCTCGAAACTGGCGCCGGGCAATGTCAGGCGGTCGGGCAGTCCGAACATCGCCTGATAGGGCCGGTTCGACACCGCGAGCCGCAGTTCCGCATCGAAAATCGAGATCGCCTGCTGAATCAGGTTCAGCCCAGAGCGGGTCAGTTCTGCGTGCCGTTCCTCGGGAAGCATAAGCATGGGTAGCATTGCCGGGCGCGTGTAACAATTCGTAGGATTCGCGAAAAACTGGCGCAAGGATTGGCATTGTAAGCTGCAAGTGTCGGACGGGAGGGGAGCCCGAACGACAAGGGAGGAAGCATGCAGACCACGCAAGTGGCCGAAGCCGGGTTGCAATCCATTCCCGCGTTGCTGGCACGCAATGCCTCCATCTTTGGCGCGCGTCCGGCCTATCGCGAGAAGGAATTCGGAATATGGCAAAGCTGGACCTGGGCCGAGGCGGCGGGGCAGACCCGCGACCTGGCGCTGGGATTGCTAAAGCTGGGCCTGCGTCCCGGCGACCATGTCGCGATCATCGGGCGCAACCGGCCAATGCACTACTGGTCTATGGTCGCGGCCCAGATGTGCGGCGCGGTCCCGGTGCCGCTGTATCAGGACGCCGTCGCCGACGAGATGGCCTATGTCCTGGGTAACTGCGGCGCGCGCTTCGTTGTCTGTGGCGACCAGGAACAGGTGGACAAGGTGCTGGAGGTGGGCGAGCGCGCCCCCGCGGTCGAGCGTCTGATCTATACCGACCAGCGCGGCATGCGGAAATACGACCATTCCCGGATGAATGCACTGGCCGATCTTCAGGCACAGGGGCGCGCTGCCGAAAGCCAGCTGGGGGTGGAACTTGATGCCCGCATTGCCGGCCTTGGCTATGACCAGACCTGCGTCATGCTTTATACCTCTGGCACGACCGGCAAGCCAAAGGGCGTCGTCCTGTCGAACCGCAACATCATCGAGACCTCGAAGAACAGCGCCGGGTTCGACCACCTGACCGAGCGCGAGGAGATCCTGGCCTATCTGCCGATGGCCTGGGTCGGCGATTTCATCTTTTCGGTCGGGCAGGCCTATTGGGCGGGCTTCACGGTGAATTGCCCTGAAAGCGCGCGGACGATGATGACCGACCTGCGCGAGATCGGGCCGACCTATTTCTTCGCTCCGCCCCGCGTGTTCGAGGGGCAGTTGACCAGCGTGATGATCCGCATGGAGGACGCGGGCCGCGTCAAGCGCTGGCTGTTCGATCACCACATGGCGCTGGCCCGCCGCGTGGGTCCGGGCATTCTTGAGGGCCGCCCCGTCGGCATCATTGACCGCCTGCGCTATGCGTTGGGGGACGTGCTGGTCTATGGGCCGCTGAAGAACACCCTGGGCTATTCGCGCATCCGCGTCGGCTATACTGCGGGCGAGGCGATCGGCCCCGAGATCTTCGACTTCTACCGCAGCCTCGGGATCAACCTTAAGCAGCTTTACGGCCAGACCGAGGCCTCGGTCTTCATCACCCAGCAGCCGGACGGCGAAGTCAGGGCCGATACGGTCGGCGTTCCCAGTCCGGGCGTCGAACTGAAGATCGCGGAGTCTGGCGAGGTCTTCTATCGCAGCCCCGGCACCTTCGTCGAATATTTCAACAATCCCGACAGCACCGCTTCGACCAAGGATGGCGAGGGGTGGGTGGCGACGGGCGATGCCGGCTTCTTCGAGGAAGGCACGGGCCATCTGCGCATCATCGACCGGGCCAAGGATGTCGGGCGCATGGCGGATGGCCGCATGTTTGCCCCGAAATATGTCGAGAACAAGCTGAAGTTCTATCCCAGCATCCTTGAGGCGGTGGTGTTCGGCGCGGGCCGCGATGCCTGCACGGCCTTCATCAACATCGACCTTGCGGCAGTGGGGAACTGGGCCGAGCGCAACAACATCGCCTATGCCAGTTATCAGGAGCTGGCCGGGCATCCGCAGGTCTATGCCGCGATCCGCGAGCATGTCGAGGCGGTGAACGCCTCGGTCGCGCAGGATCCGATGCTGTCGGGCTGCCAGATCGCGCGTTTCCTGGTCCTGCACAAGGAACTGGACCCCGACGACGGCGAAATGACGCGGACCCGCAAGGTCCGGCGCGGGGTCATCTCGGACAAATATGCCGACCTGATCGCAGCGCTTTATGACGGGTCGCGAAATGTCTTTACCGAAACCGAAGTCACCTATGAGGATGGCCGCAAGGGCAGGATCAGGGCGACGCTGCGGATCGAGGAGGCCCGGACCGTCCCCCCGGCCCTTCACGATGTGAAAGCAAAGGGAATCGCAGCATGACCTCGGACAAGCCCGCCTATTTCTTCGCCGCCATCTTCGCCATTGCAGGGATCCTGCTGGCCTGGCTGATCGCTTCGATCCTGCCACTGGCTGTCTACAATGTCCTGGCCGGCGCCATCGGCGCCATTTTCGGCGTACTGATGATCTCGCGTCTCTGGCCATCCTTGCCGGTGCGCGAGGCGCATCTGTGGGGCGGGGCGCTGATTGCCTACAACATCCTGCTGTCGCTGCTGGAAAGGATATGGACTTGAACCCTGCCGCCGCAGCCCAGGACGTGACGCCGCCCGTCGGGCGCCAAAGCGGTCCTGTCATCATGGACCTGAAGAACATCACCCTGCGCTTCGGCGGGGTGGTGGCGATCAAGGATATCAGCTTCGACATCCGCGAGGGAGAGATCCGCGCGATCATCGGCCCGAACGGCGCGGGCAAGTCGTCGATGCTGAACGTGATCTCGGGCTTCTATGTGCCGCAGCAGGGCGAGATCTGGTTTGACGGCCACAAGCGCGGGCCGATGAAGCCCTATCAGGTCGCGCGGCTGGGCATCGCCCGCACCTTCCAGAACATTGCGCTGTTCGACGGCATGTCGGTTCTCGACAACATCATGACCGGGCGGCTGAACATGATGACGGCGCCGCTGTGGTCGCAGGCGCTGTGGTGGGGGCGGGCCGAGCGCGAAGAGGTCGAGAACCGCGAAGAGGTCGAGCGCATCATCGACTTTCTCGAGATCCAGAACATCCGCAAGACCCCGGTGGGACGCCTGCCTTACGGGCTGAAAAAGCGGGTCGAACTGGCGCGCGCACTGGCGGCGCAGCCGCGTATCCTGCTGTTGGATGAACCCATGGCGGGCATGAATGTCGAGGAGAAAGAGGACATGTGCCGCTTTATCCTGGATGTGAATGACGAATTCGGCACGACCATCGCGCTCATCGAACATGACATGGGCGTAGTCATGGACCTGTCGGACCGCGTGGTGGTGATGGATTACGGTCGCAAGATCGGAGACGGCACCCCGGACGAGGTTCGCGCCAATCCCGATGTCATCAGCGCTTATCTGGGCGTCGTGCAGGAATAGGAGCCGGCGATGGAAATCCTTTATGCAAGCGAGGTGCTGCTGAACGGCCTGATGGCGGGGGTGATGTATTCGCTCGTCGCTCTGGGCTTCGTGCTGATCTACAAGGCCTCGGGCGTCTTCAACTATGCCCAAGGCGTGATGGCCTTGTTCGCCGCGATGACGCTGGTCGGCATCATGGAGGGGCGGGTTCCCTTTGCGCATCTGATCAACGCGGCCTTCGGCATCCATGTCAGCAGCTTCGGCTGGACGGTCCCAGCCGTCATCGGCATCGCCCTGACCGCATTGGTCATGGTGGGTCTGGCCATAGCCGTCGAGAAGCTGGTCCTGAAACACCTTGTCGGGCAGGAACCGATCATCCTTTTCATGGCGACGATCGGCCTTGCCTGGTTCCTGGAGGGACTGGGCGACGTGATGTGGGGTGCCGACGTCAAGGTTCTGGACGTCGGCCTGCCGCAAGGCATCTCGGACAGGGTCGAGGCCGCGACGAATGCCTGGTTCGGCTATGGCTTCTTCATCGACCGCCTCGACATCTGGGCGACGGTCATCGCGGCGGCATTGGTCGCGGCGCTGGTCGGCTTTTCGCAATATACCAAGCAGGGTCGGGCGATGCGCGCCGTGGCCGACGACCATCAGGCCGCGCTGTCGGTGGGGATCAGCCTGCGGTTCATCTGGATCATGGTCTGGTCGATTGCAGGGTTCGTGGCGCTGGTCGCCGGCATCATGTGGGGCACCAAGTCCGGGGTGCAGTTCAGCCTGTCGCTGATCGCGCTCAAGGCGTTGCCGGTGCTGATGCTGGGCGGCTTCACCTCGATCCCCGGCGCGATTGTCGGCGGGCTGATCATCGGCACGGGCGAGAAGCTGTTTGAATATTTCATCGGCCCGATGGTCGGCGGCGCGACCGAGAACTGGTTCGCCTATGTCCTCGCGCTCATCTTCCTCGTCTTCCGGCCGCAGGGCCTGTTCGGCGAGCGGATCATCGAGAGGGTCTGAAGCGTGCCGCAGGTGGAAAGCAGGGGATTGGGTATTTTCGAAACGGTGAGAGTTTCATCGTTTTCCAAATACCCGAATGTCGGGACGGTCCGATCGGGAGGGGCAGATGTTCTATCGCGAGGCAGGTGACTTCAAGACAAGCTACCGCGACGACGGCCAGACCTTTCCGATCCGGCTGGATCGCTGGGGTTATTACGGGCTGCTGGCCGTGGCCTTTCTGGTCGTGCCCTTCGTCATCGACAGCTACTGGGCCAATGCGGTTCTGGTGCCATTCCTGATCTATGCCATCGCGGCGATCGGGTTGAACATTCTGACGGGCTATGCCGGCCAGGTCAGCCTTGGCACCGGAGGGTTCATGGCCGTGGGCGCCTATGCGGTCTACAAGCTGATGACCGCATTTCCGGGCGTGCCGATATTCATCCATATCCTTCTGGCAGGCGCGATCACCGCCGTGGTCGGGATGCTGTTCGGCCTGCCCAGCCTGCGGATCAAGGGCTTCTATCTGGCCGTCGCGACCTTGGCCGCGCAGTTCTTCCTGGTGTGGCTCTTCAACAAGGTGCCGTGGTTTTACAACTACTCCGCCTCGGGACAGATCAACGCGCCCGAGCGTACGATCCTGGGCTGGGCGGTGACCGGACCCGCGACGACCGCTTCCGCGAAATACCTGACCTGCCTTGTCTTTGCCGTCGTGCTCGCCTGGGTCGCGCGAAACCTGACGCGGGGCACGGTCGGGCGCAAGTGGATGGCGATCCGCGACATGGACATCGCGGCCGAGATCATCGGGGTCAATCCGCTGACCGCCAAGCTTTCGGCCTTTGCGGTGTCCAGTTTCTTCGTCGGCATCGCGGGCGCGCTGCTTTTCTCGGTCTATCTGGGCGCGGCCGAAGCCAGTGAAGCCTTTGGCATCAACAAGAGCTTCCTTGTCCTTTTCATGATCATCATCGGCGGGCTTGGCAGCATCTTCGGCAGCTTCGCGGGTGCAGCCTTTCTGGTGTTGCTGCCGGTGCTGCTCAAGAACCTGCTGGTCGCGCGGCTGGGCTGGCCCACAGATCTGGCCGCTCATATCGAACTGATGATCATCGGCGCGCTGATCATCTTCTTCCTGATCGTCGAGCCGCATGGCCTTGCCCGGCTCTGGCGGTTGACGAAGGAGAAGCTGCGGCTTTGGCCGTTCCCGCACTGAACCGGAATCCCGGCAGACGAACACCCTTGGGGAGGAGACCAAGATGAGACTGAAGCTAGCAACCATCGCGCTTGCCGCCACCATGGCGGCGGCCCCGGCAATGGCCGATCTGGTCGTGCCGAACCTCAGCTATCGCACCGGCCCCTATGGCGCGAACGGCACGCAATATGCGGATGGGTTCAACGACTATTTCACGCTGCTCAATGAACGCGACGGCGGCATCGGGGGCGAGAAGATCCAGACGCCGGAATGCGAGACCGCCTATAACACCGAAAAGGGCGTCGAGTGCTATGAGGCGACCAAGGGCAATGGCGCGCTGGTCTATAACCCGCTGTCGACCGGAATCACCTATCAGCTGATCCCCAAGGTCTCGGCCGACAAGATCGTGCTTTATACGCCGGGCTATGGGCGGACCTCGGCCAAGAACGGCAAGGTCTTCGAATGGGTCTTCAACGCGCCCGCGAATTATTGGGACGGCGCATCGGTCGCGGTGAAATACCTGCTGGACCAGAATGGCGGCGATCTGAAGGGCAAGAAGATCGCGCTGGTCTATCACAATTCGGCCTATGGCAAGGAGCCGATCCGTACATTGCAGGATCTGGCCCAGAAGCACGGCTTCACGCTGAACGAGCTGCCGATCGATCCGCCGGGGCAAGAGCAGAAAAGCCAATGGTTGCAGATTCGCCGCGACAAGCCGGACTATGTCATCATGTGGGGCTGGGGCGTGATGAACCAGACCGCCATTCAGGAAGCCGCGAATATCCGCTTTCCGATGGAGAATTTCATCGGCGTCTGGTGGTCGGGGTCCGAGGTTGACGTGCTGCCCGTCGGCGCTGCCGCCAATGGCTACAAGTCGCTTACCTTCAACGGGGTGGGCACCGACTATCCAGTCTATGACGACATGAAGAAGTTCGTCATCGATCCGGGCAAGGCCTCGCAGGGCGGTCAGTTCGTCGGCTCGGCCCTGTATTCGCGGGGCATGTACGCGGCGGTGGTGATCGCCGAGGCGATCAAGAAGGGGCAGGAACTTGCCGGGACGCCCACGATCACCGCGGCACAGCTGCGCGACGGGTTCGAGGCGCTCGACATCACGCCCGAGCGGCTGAAGGAGATCGGCCTTCCCGACTTTGGCCCCGAAATCAAGATGAGCTGCGACAACCACGGCGGCAGCGGCATGGCCCGGCTTCAGCAGTGGGATGCCAATGCCAAGAAATGGACCCTGATCACCGAGTTTACCCAGCCCGACCAGGATGTCCTGACCCCGCTGATCCAGGAGGACAGCGAGGCCTATGCCAAGGAAGCGGGCATCACGCCGCGCTGCTGATCCCGCGTGCCCCGGCGGGACGTCCGCCGGGGCCAATCCGACAGGGGGAAACCATGCTTGATGCCACGCCCAAGCCCGATGCGCTGCTTGAGGTCAACAATATCGAGGTGATCTACAACCACGTCATTCTGGTTCTGAAAGGGGTCAGCCTGTCAGTGCCCAAGGGCGGAATTACTGCGCTTCTGGGCGGGAACGGTGCGGGCAAGACGACGACGCTGAAGGCGATCTCGAACCTTCTGCATTCCGAACGGGGCGAGGTCACCAAGGGTTCGATCAGCTATCGCGGCGAAAGGGTGCAGGACATGGACCCCGCCAGCCTGGTGAAGAAGGGCGTGATCCAGGTGATGGAGGGGCGGCACTGTTTCGAACACCTGACGGTCGAGGAAAACCTTCTGACTGGCGCCTACACCCGGACCGATGGTCGCGCCGCGGTCGCCCACGACCTGGAGATGGTCTATTCCTATTTCCCGCGCCTGAAGGAGCGGCGGAAATCCCAGGCGGGTTATACTTCGGGGGGCGAACAGCAGATGTGCGCGATGGGCCGCGCCCTGATGTCTCGCCCCGAGACGATCCTGCTGGACGAGCCGTCGATGGGATTGGCCCCCCAACTGGTCGAGCAGATCTTTGAGATCGTGAAGGCCGTGAACGAGGGCGAGGGCGTGACCTTCCTGCTGGCCGAACAGAATACCAATGTCGCGCTGCGCTATGCCCATCACGGCTATATCCTGGAAAGCGGCCGGGTCGTGATGGATGGTCCCGCCGAGGCGTTGCGCGAAAATCCCGATGTGAAGGAATTCTATCTCGGCATGTCCGAGCAAGGCCGCAAAAGCTTCCGCGACGTGCGGTCCTATCGCCGTCGCAAGCGCTGGCTGGCGTGACGGTCCCGGAAAGGCGATCCCATGACATTCTATGACGAGCTTGAGACGCGCAGCGCCGATCAGCGTGCCGCATGGCTGGCGCAGGAACTGCCCGCCGCGCTGCTGCGCGCCCGCACCTCTCCGGCAATGGCGCGAATCCTGCAGGGGGTCGAGCCAGAAACGGTGACGACGCGCGAGGCGCTGGCCGGCCTGCCGGTCATTCGCAAGTCCGAACTGTCCGAGGCACAGAAGAAGCAGCCCCCCTTCGGCGGCTTCACCACGCGCAGACCGCATGAGTTCGAGAATGTGTTCCAAAGCCCCGGCCCGATCTATGAACCTGGACGGCGCGGCAATGACTGGTGGCGGCTGGGCCGGTTTCTGTTCGCGGCGGGCGTGGGGCCGGGGGACATCGTCCATAATTGCTTCGGCTATCACCTGACGCCCGCCGGCATGATGTTCGAAAGTGCCGCGCGCGCGGTCGACGCCGCCGTCCTGCCCGCCGGCACGGGCCAGACCGAATTGCAGGTGCGCGCCGCCGTCGATATCGGCACGAGTGTCTATGCCGGGACGCCGGATTACCTGAAGATCATCCTCGACAAGGCAGACGAGATGGGCGAGGCGCTGGCACTGACCCGCGCCACGGTTTCGGGCGGGGCGCTGTTTCCGGGCTTGCGCCAGTCCTACGCCGATCGGGGAATCGCGACGACGCAATGCTATGCGACCGCCGATCTGGGACTGATCGCGTACGAGTCCCCCGCGATGGACGGAATGATCGTCGACGAAGGCGTGATCGTCGAAATCGTTCGCCCCGGCACCGGTATTCCCGTCCCCGAAGGCGAGGTCGGCGAGGTTGTCGTGACCAGCTTCAACGCCGATTATCCGCTGGTTCGCTTTGCGACCGGCGACCTGTCGGCGGTGCTTGCGGGACAAAGTCCCTGCGGCCGCACAAACATGCGTATTCGGGGCTGGATGGGCCGCGCTGATCAGACCACCAAGATCAAGGGCATGTTCGTGCGACCCGAGCAGGTGGCGGTTCTGGTCTCGCGTCATCCCGAGATTGCGCGGGCGCGGGTCGTCGCGGATCGGGCGGGCGACATGGATTTGATGACGGTGCAACTGGAAACCGACAGCAAAGATGCGGCAAGATACGAAGCAACGGTGTTGGACACCCTGAAACTTCGCGGCCGGATCGAACTGGTTGCGCCCGGATCACTTCCGAATGACGGCAAGGTCATCGAGGATCGGCGCAGCTATGATTGACCTCGGGCCGCACAAGGCCACGAGGTTCGTTGATGCGATATTCCCTGTTTCTGCTGGCCGCCCTTGCGGGCGCGGCTCCGGCCCTGGCCGAGAATCGCGCGGTGGTCATCGGGAATGCGGACTATCGGACTGCACCGGATCTTGCGGGTTCCGACACGCCCGCGCTGGCCGAGGTGATGCGGGTCGCGGGATTCGTCACCGCGCAGGGAATCGACCAGCCCGCGGACGAATTGCGCCGCACGCTGGACTTGCTTGCGCGCCGGGATGACGCGCCGGGCGCCCGAATCGTCGCGCTGAATGGGCGATTCCTGAACCGCGATGGCGAAACCTGGCTTCTGGGGACCGACGCCGGCAAGCCGGATGCACAGGAAGTCGGGCATCAGGGCGTGCCGCTGTCGTTGGTCATGCAGCTGATCGCCGAGGCGAAGCCTGGGGCAGTCCTGCTGCTGGGGACCGACCAGCAGGAGATGCCCCATCGCGAGGGGCTGGAAAGCGGCATTGGCGAATTGGCCGAGATGTCTGGTGTTTCGGTCATCGTCGGCCCGCCCGAGGCGACGGCGCGGGCGCTGCGCGAACTTGCGGCGGGGGGCACCGTGTCCCGCGCGCTGTCGTCGGCGCGCAACCTGCGGCTTTTGCCCGGGGGTGAGGTGGATCTGGTGCCGGCGCGGCGCAGTGGCAAGCCCGCACCCGGTGACGAGACCGAGCCGGTCGAGGCCGACCGTCAGGCCTGGGCCGATGCGGCCGAGGGGGACAGCGCGGAATCCTATCTTGCCTATCTGGAAACCTATCCTTCGGGCATGTTCGCGGGTGCGGCCGAAACGCGGCGCCGTGTCCTGCAGGATGGCCGCAGCAAGGCAATGTCAGACCGTGATGCCTGGTCAGCCGCTGCGGCATTGGATCGCACCGCCGGGTATCGCGATTACCTGTCGCAGTTTCCGGGTGGGCAGCGCTCTGGCGATGCCTTGCGCCGGTTGGCCGAGCTGGCCGGTTTGGCGACCAAGCCTATCAGCCGCGCCCCTTCGGGGATCGAGACGATGCTGGGTCTGGACCGAGCCGCCCGTCTGGGCATCCAGAAAAACCTGTCGCGCCTTGGTTATGAACCCGGAGAGCTGGACGGTATCTTCGGCAAGCGCACGCGCGAGGCGCTGGCAACCTGGCAAGAGGTGAACCGGCTTGAACCGACTGGATACCTGACCTCGGCCCAATATGACCTGCTGCGCCGCCAGATCCATTTCCTGGACGGGAAAAGCGGCAGGCGCGACGATGAATACTGGCAGCGGACCGGCGCACTTGGCGAGACGCGGCAGCTGCTGGCCTATCTGCGCCGCTATCCCGAAGGCCGCCACGCGGTCGAGGCGCAGCGCGTGCTGGCAGCGATGGCCGGCACGCAGATGGCCGCCGCCCAGCTTGCCGGCGCGGATGCAACCTGGCGGTGGGCGCGGCGTCAGGACAGCGCTGCCGCCTATCGTTCGTATCTGGAGCGGTTCCCCGATGGCAGCCATGCAGACGAGGCCCGCCAGCGGCACGACAACCTTCAGGCGCTGACCGAAGCGTCGCGGCGCGAGGAGGAGGAACTGCAACTGAACGCCGTCACCCGCCAACGCATTGAGAGCCGCCTGAGCGAGGATGGGCTTGATCCGGGCGAGATCGACGGACGCTTCACCGACGAGACGCGGGATGCCTTGCGCCGCTATCAGGCGGCCCAGAATCTTCGCGTCACCGGATACCTGTCACGGCAGACCGTGTCGCGCCTGCTTGAGACAGCGGCACCACAGGGTAACGACATCCGTCAAGGAGAGGGACGATGAGCTATTTGGCCGCATTGCTGATCACGGTGGCAGGGGTCTGCATCGCCGTGCAGGCGCCGATCAACACTGCGCTGGGACGCCAGGCTGCCAGCCCGCTGGTCGCTGCGGCGATTTCGTTTGGCGTGGGCTTCGTGCTGCTGACCAGCCTGTCGCTGATCCTGGGGCAGGGGCGCGGCTTCCTGCGAGCCTCGGGGGCCGAACCCTGGATGTGGGTCGGTGGCATTCTCGGCGCGTTCTATGTCTGGGCGATGGTCTGGTCGCTGCCGCGACTGGGGGCGCTGACGGCGCTTTGCGCGCTGGCCCTGGGCCAGATCCTTGCCGCGATCCTGCTGGACCGGGCAGGGGCGTTCGGCCTGCCTGTGCGCGAAATCTCGATCCCGCGCGTGTTGGCCGCGCTGATGGTCGGCGGCGGGCTGATCATGTCGCGATTCTGATTCGCCGGAACGCATCGGGGAATCGCCGTCGATCGGCGCTTCCCGGCGGTGCGGGCAGCGATGCATGGCAAAACGCCCGCAGCGCAAACACGCAGCGGGCGTTCAAATCGGGCAACAAGTGCCGCGAAACTTAGCCCTGGCGGGCCTTGAAGCGCGGGTTGGTCTTGTTGATGACATAGATGCGGCCTTTACGGCGCACAACTTGGCAATCGCGGTGGCGGCTCTTGAGCGAGCGGAGCGAATTGCGAACCTTCATCGGTCTTCTCCTATCGCGGCGCATCGCAAGGCGCCATGAAACTGAAACGCCCCCGGAATGCCCGGGGGCTGGGAATAATGGTGGGCGGTACTGGGATCGAACCAGTGGCCACTACGATGTCAACGTAGTGCTCTACCGCTGAGCTAACCGCCCTCCTTACCTTGCGAGTCTGTCAGCATTCGCTTCCAAATCGCCTTGGTCTGCGGCTCTATATAGAGGCCCGCGGGGGGTTTCAACCCCTCTTCTTACGGTTTTGCAACTGGACTTGGCCGGCGCGGAACTTGGGCTATAACCGTCGTGTTCCATGCCCGGCACAGGATGCCCAGCCAGCAGCGCCCAGGACCAGGATACCGGATATGAGTTTGGACGACGCCACCTTCGACCTGATGCGGCCCCGCGACTGGCAGGGTGGGGTCATTTTCGCCTCGCCGCATTCCGGACGCTGCTATCCAGACTGGTTTTTGGCTGAATCCCGGCTGGATTCGCAGAATTTGCGGTCTTCCGAGGATGCTTTTGTCGACCGGCTGATCGCCCCTGCCGTTGATCATGGCGCGGTCGTGCTGACGGCGCGGGTGCCGCGCTGCGTCGTCGATCTGAACCGTGGCCCGGACGAGATGGACCCACTTGTCGTGGCGGGCGCGGTCCCCCGCGTGATGAGTCCTCGAATCATGGCGGGACTGGGGGTGATTCCCCGCGTCGTCTCGCAAGGGCGGGCGATCCATGACCGACCGATTCCCCTGGCCGAGGCGGATCAGCGAATCGCGCGACTGTGGCATCCCTATCACGAGGCGCTTTCGGCCCTGATCGACGAGGCGATTGCCCGCTTCGGCGGTGCGATCCTGATCGACATGCATTCGATGCCCCGCGACGCCCTGGCCCATCTGCCGCGGCCGCGACCCGATTTCGTGCTGGGCGACCGCAATGGTGTCTCGGCTGCGCCGCGCATCGCCGCCGCCGCCGCCGAGGCTGTCGCCTCGGAAGGGTTCCGGCTGCGGCGCAATTCGCCCTTTGCGGGCGCCTATATCGTCGCGGCCTATGGCAAGCCCACGCGCAACGTCCACGTCCTTCAGCTTGAGATGGACCGTTCGCTTTACATGGACGAGCAGAAGATCGAGCCGCGGGCCGATTTCGATGTCTTCGCCCAGCGTTTCGCGCGTATCGTCGCGCGGCTGGCCCGGCTGCGCCCGGATTCCGGCGAATCCGCGATCGCGGCCGAATAATCAGGGGGAAGATGATGGAAGAACAGTTGTTGGACCTGGTCAGCCGCAACATCGCGCTGATCGTGCTGGCCTTCGTGATCTTCCTGGCGGTCAGCTCGGCGGTCCGCATCGTGCCCCAATCCGAGAAGTTCGTGGTCGAACGGTTCGGCCGCCTGCGCGCGGTTCTGGGACCGGGGATCAACTTCATCGTGCCCTTCCTGGACCGGGTGGCGCACAAGATCTCGGTGCTTGAGCGGCAGCTGCCGACCAACCGGCAGGACGCGATCACCGCCGACAACGTGCTGGTGCAGGTCGAGACCTCGGTCTTCTATCGCATCATCGAGCCGGAAAAGACGGTCTATCGCATCCGTGACATCGACGCGGCCATCGCCACCACGGTCGCTGGTATTGTGCGCTCCGAGATCGGGACGATGGAGCTGGACCAGGTCCAGTCGAACCGGGCAAGCCTGATCGAGCGTATCCGTGGATCTCTGGCCAATGTCGTCGACGACTGGGGGATCGAGGTGACGCGGGCCGAGATTCTGGACGTGAACCTGGATGACGCGACCCGCGCGGCCATGCTCCAGCAGCTGAACGCCGAACGCGCGCGCCGCGCCCAGGTCACCGAGGCCGAGGGAAAGCGTCGCGCGGTCGAGCTTGCCGCCGATGGCGATCTGTACGCCGCCGAGCAACAGGCCAAGGCCAAGCGCGTGCTGGCCGAGGCCGAGGCATTTGCCACCAATGCCATCGCCGGCGCGATCCGCGATGGCGGTCTTGAAGCCGCGCAATATCAGGTCGCCATGCGTCAGGTCGAAGTCCTGGCCGAGGTCGGCAAGGGGCAGGGCAAGCAGACGATCATCCTGCCCGCTTCGGCAGTCGAGGCCATGGGCGATGCCTTCAAGCTGTTCCGGGGTGCCAAGCCGTGATGAACGGCTGGCTGTGGGTGATTGCCGCGCTGATCCTGGGGGCGCTGGAGATCGTGCTGCCCGGCTGGTTCTTCCTGGGGATCGCGCTGGCGGTCGGCCTGATGGGGCTGGCGCTGCTGGTCGGGATCTGGACAGGTGGACTGCCCCTGGCGCTGGTGGTGACTGCGGCGCTGAGCGGGGCGGCCTGGCTGGTCCTGCGCCGGATCTTCGGCAGCAGCCGGGGCGAGGTCACGATCTGGACCCGCGACATCAACGACGACAAATGAGCTTCTGCGGCGCCAAGCTGGTGCTGACGCTGGGACAGGATCTGCTGACCTGCCTGCGCGACGATTACGACTGGATCCCGTTCCCGGCGCATTGGGATCTGCCGGGCGGCGGGGCTGAACCCGGCGAGGCGCCCGCGGACTGCGCGCTGCGCGAGTTGGAGGAGGAGTTCGGCCTGCGCCTTGACCCGGACCGGATCACGGGGACGGCCTTTCCCTCGATCACGCAGCCCGGACATCAATCCTGGCTGTTTCGCGGTCACCTGACCGCTGCCGAAATCGCGGCCATCCGCTTCGGCGACGAAGGGCAGGAGTGGCGCATGATGCCCGTCGCCGAGTTTGTGGCACATCCGCGCGCCGTGCCGCATTTTCGCGACCGCGTCGCGCGGATGCTGGCGCTTTAGCGCGCCGGAAATTCCGCGACGATGGCCTGGGCTGCGGCGCGAGGATCCTGGGCCTGCCAGATCGGGCGGCCGACGACGATGTGATCGGCGCCATTGGCGATGGCGGTGGCCGGGGTCTCGATCCGCTTCTGGTCGCCCGCGTCGCTGCCCGAGGGGCGCACGCCTGGCGTGACGATCAGCCGCCCGGCCGCCTCCGGCAGGGCCCGGATCAGCCCGGCTTCGCGGGGCGAGGCGATGACGCCGTCCGCCCCGGCCTCGAAGGCGCGGGCGGCGCGGGTCGCGACGATCTCGGTCACGTCGCCCGGCAGGATCAGCCCGGCGTCAAGATCGCCCCGGTCCAGCGAGGTCAGGATGGTGACGGCCAGGATCTTCAGGTTGGATCCTGCCGCGCCCGCCTTTGCCGCGCGCACGACATGGGGGTCGCCATGCACGGTCAGGAAGTCCAGATCGTATTGCGCGATGCCGCGGACCGCCGCCTCGACCGTGGCGCCGATGTCGAAGAACTTCATGTCCAGGAAGATGCGCTTGCCATGTTCCTGCTTCAGTTCGTTGGCCAGCGCCAGCCCGCCCCCGGTCAGCATTCCAAGGCCGATCTTGTAGAAGCTGGCTGCGTCCCCGATCTTCTCAGCAAGCTCCAGCCCGGCCAGCGCATTCGGCACATCCAGTGCCACGATCAGGCGATCATCCATCCTCAACCCCGATTTTCTGATAAACGGCGCGCTTATATGGGGGAACCGCGCGTCTTGAAACCCCGTTTTTCCCTGCCCATCTGACAGGCAGGACCCGAGGGACCGTGCCGAATGCGGGCGGTTCCAGGCGGGGGCTGAGGAAAGGAATTTCATATGGATATGGAAAAATTCACGGAACGGTCGCGTGGCTTCCTGCAGGCGGCGCAGACGATCGCGATCCGCGAGAACAACCAGCGCGTCATGCCCGAACATCTGCTGAAGGCGCTGATGGATGATGACCAGGGCTTTGCCAGCAATCTGATCGCGCGGGCCGGTGGCGATGCGCAGGCCGTGCGCGTTGCCGTTGACGAGGCGGTGGCGAAGCAGCCCAAGGTCAGTGGCGGCCAGGGTCAGGTCTTTGTCGATCCCTCGATGGTGCGCGTGCTGGACGAGGCCGAGAAGCTGGCGAAGAAGGCCGGGGACAGTTTCGTTCCTGCCGAACGCGTCCTGACCGCATTGGCGGTGGTGAACACCAACGCTCGCGACGCGCTGAGTGCTGGCAAGGTGACCGCGCAGACGCTGAACGCCGCGATCAACGACATCCGCAAGGGCCGCACCGCCGACACTGCCAGCGCCGAGGACAGCTATGAGGCATTGTCCAAATATGCCCGCAACCTGACCGAGGCGGCCGAGCAGGGCAAGATCGACCCGATCATCGGCCGGGACGAGGAAATCCGCCGTGCCATGCAGGTGCTGTCGCGCCGGACCAAGAACAACCCGGTCTTGATCGGTGAACCCGGCGTCGGCAAGACCGCCATCGCCGAAGGGCTGGCGCTGCGCATCGTGAACGGCGACGTGCCGGAATCCCTGCGCAACAAGCAGCTTTGGGCGCTGGACATGGGTGCGCTGATCGCCGGTGCGAAATATCGCGGCGAATTCGAGGAGCGGCTGAAGGCCGTCCTGAAAGAGATCGAGGACGCAGCCGGGGAAATCGTGCTGTTCATCGATGAGCTTCACGTTCTTGTCGGCGCTGGCAAGACCGATGGCGCGATGGATGCCGCGAACCTGATCAAGCCCGCGCTGGCCCGGGGCGAGCTGCATTGCGTCGGTGCGACCACGCTGGACGAATATCGCAAGTATATCGAAAAGGACGCGGCTTTGGCCCGCCGGTTCCAGCCGGTCATGATCGAAGAGCCGACGGTCGAGGATACGATCTCGATCCTGCGCGGTATCAAGGAGAAGTATGAGCTGCATCACGGCGTCCGCATCAGCGACGCCGCGCTGGTGGCTGCTGCGCAGCTTTCGAACCGCTACATCACCGACCGCTTCCTGCCCGACAAGGCCATCGACCTGATGGACGAGGCGGCAAGCCGTCTGCGCATGGAGGTGGATTCCAAACCCGAGGAGCTGGATGCCCTGGATCGGCAGATTCTGCAGATGCAGATCGAGGCCGAGGCCCTGAAGAAGGAAGATGACGCCGCCAGCAAGGACCGGCTGGAAAAGCTTGAGAAACAGCTTTCCGAGCTGCAGGAGAAGTCGGCGACGATGACGGCTCGCTGGCAGGCCGAACGCGACAAGCTGGAAGGCTCGCGCAACCTCAAGGAGCAACTCGACAAGGCCCGCGCCGAGCTGGATCAGGCCAAGCGGGAAGGCAACCTCGCCAAGGCCGGGGAGCTTTCCTATGGCATCATTCCGGGGCTGGAAAAGAAGCTGGCCGAATCCGAAGGCACCGACGAGGGCCCGATGGTCGAGGAAGCGGTTCGCCCCGAGCAGATCGCCGAGGTGGTGGAGCGCTGGACCGGCATTCCCACCAGCAAGATGCTGGAGGGCGAGCGTGAGAAGCTGCTGAAGATGGAAGAGGTGTTGGGCAAGCGCGTCATCGGCCAATCCGAAGCGGTCACTGCCGTCTCGAACGCGGTGCGCCGTGCGCGGGCCGGGCTGAACGATCCGAAACGGCCGCTGGGCAGCTTCCTGTTCCTTGGCCCGACCGGCGTCGGCAAGACCGAGCTGACCAAGGCCATCGCCGAATACATGTTCGACGACGACTCTGCGATGGTTCGCATCGACATGTCCGAGTTCATGGAGAAACATTCGGTCGCCCGCCTGATCGGCGCGCCTCCCGGTTATGTCGGCTATGACGAGGGGGGCGTGTTGACCGAGGCCGTGCGGCGTCGCCCCTATCAGGTGATCCTGTTCGACGAGGTCGAAAAGGCCCACCCGGACGTCTTCAACGTGCTGTTGCAGGTGCTGGACGACGGTCAGTTGACCGACGGTCAGGGCCGGACGGTGGATTTCAAGCAGACGCTGATCATCCTGACCTCGAACCTTGGGGCACAGGCGCTGTCGAGTTTGCCCGATGGGGCGGATTCGAGCCAGGCGCGGACGCAGGTCATGGACGCGGTGCGCGCCCATTTCCGTCCCGAGTTCCTGAACCGGCTGGACGAGATCATCATCTTCCACCGCCTGACGCGGGACAACATGGACGGGATCGTCAAGATCCAGCTGTTCCAGCTCGAACATCGGCTGGCACAGCGCAACATCATGCTGGAGCTGGATGAGGATGCGACCAAATGGCTGGCCGACGAAGGCTATGACCCAGTCTTCGGTGCGCGCCCCCTGAAACGGGTGATCCAGCGCAGCCTGCAGAACCCGTTGGCCGAGATGATCCTGTCGGGCGAGGTGCTGGATGGCCAGACGGTCCACGTCAGCGCGGGACCGGATGGGCTGATCGTCGGAAACCGCGTCACCGGGGTCCATCTGGGCGAGGCCGGGGACAGCGGTCCCAGAGTGCCGCTGCACTAATTCGGATGCCTGTGGAAAGGGCGGTCGCGTGGCGGCCGCCCTTTTCCTTTCGGCGGGTCTTTACCCGCAACCGATGCAACGCATGGTAAGCCCTGCGAAAACATGCATGATCGCGCCCAATACTTGCAGAACCAGAGGCGAGACATGACCCGCATCCTGACCGTCCCCACCAAGCCCATCGAGGGACAGAAGCCCGGCACTTCGGGCCTGCGCAAGAAAACCAAGGTCTTCATGGGCCCCCACTACCTTGAGAATTTCACCCAGTCGGTCTTTGACGCGATCGGGGGCGTTCAGGGCAAGGTTCTGGTCCTTGGCGGAGACGGGCGCTACTTCAACGACCGCGCGGTGCAGGTGATCCTGCGCATGGCGGCGGCGAATGGCGCGGCGCGGGTGATCCTGGGGCAGGGCGGTTTGCTGTCGACGCCTGCTGCCTCGAACCTGATCCGCAAGCGCAAGGCGGATGGGGGCGTGATCCTGTCCGCCAGCCATAATCCCGGCGGCATCGACGAAGATTTCGGCATGAAGTTCAACGGCGCGAATGGCGGTCCCGCGCCCGAATCCGTCACCGACCTGATCTTTGCCCGCACTCTGGACCTGTCCGAATACCGTATCCTTGAGACCGGGGACCTGGACCTGACCTCGCTTGGCGAAACCGCGATGGGCGCGATGGTGGTCGAGATCGTCGACCCCGTCGCCGACTATGCCGAGTTGATGGGCCAGCTGTTCGACTTCGACGCGATCCGCAACCTGTTCATCGGCGGCTTCCGCATGCGCTTTGACGCGATGCACGCCGTGACCGGCCCCTATGCCCATGAGATCCTGGAGCGGATTTTGGGCGCGCCCGAGGGCACCGTCGTCAATGGCACCCCCTCGCCCGATTTCGGTGGCGGCCATCCGGACCCGAACCCGGTCTGGGCCGATGATCTGGTCGAGGCGATGTTTGCGAAGGATGCGCCAGATTTCGGTGCAGCATCGGACGGCGATGGAGACCGGAACATGGTGCTGGGTCGCGGAATCTATGTGACGCCCTCGGACAGTCTGGCAGTTCTGGCGGCGAACGCGCATCTGGCGCCGGCCTATGCCGGGGGGCTTTCGGGGATTGCGCGGTCAATGCCGACCAGCCGCGCCGCCGACCGCGTGGCTGAAAAGCTGGGCATCGAGTGCCATGAGACGCCGACCGGCTGGAAGTTCTTCGGCAATCTGCTGGACGCTGGCCGCGTCACGATCTGCGGCGAGGAAAGCGCCGGCACCGGATCGGACCATGTCCGCGAAAAGGACGGGCTTTGGGCCGTCCTGCTGTGGCTGAACATCCTGGCCCGCCGGATAGAGCCGGTCGAGCAGATCATGGCCGCGCATTGGTCGCAGTTCGGCCGCAACTATTACTCGCGTCATGATTACGAGGCAGTGCCCGTCGAACGTGCGAACGCGCTGATCCAGCGCCTGCGCGACATTTCCGGGGACCTCCCGGGCCAGCAGGTCCAGGGAATGGAGGTCGCAAGCGCGGACGACTTTGCCTATCACGACCCGGTCGATGGCTCGGTGTCGAAGAACCAGGGCATCCGCATCGGTTTTGCCGACGGCTCGCGCGTGGTGCTGCGCCTGTCCGGGACGGGGACCGAAGGCGCGACTCTGCGCGTCTATCTTGAAAGATACGAACCCGATCCCGCGCGCCACGATCTGCCGGTCGAGGAGGCACTGGCCCCGGTGATCGCCGCTGCCGAGGAGATCGCGTTGATCCGTGAATTCACCGGCCGCGAGCGGCCGGACGTCACCACCTGACAGGATCACGGGAAAGTCATTCCATCCGCTGCACTGCCCTGCGATCATGTCCGTGACTGGTGTCATGAACACAATGTCTGGGAGGCCGGGATGAAGCTGAAATGGTCCGATGTAACGCCCGAGCAGAGCTATCTTGACCGCCGCAAGTTCATTGCGGCGGGCGCGATGGCCCTGCTTGGCACCCCCGCTCTGGCGCTGGCAGGCAAGACCTCGCGCTATTCCACGGTCGAGAAGCAGAACACCTTCGAAGAGATCACCAACTACAACAACTTCTATGAATTCGGCACCGGCAAGACCGATCCCGCCAGCAATGCCGGGTCGCTGAAGACCTCGCCCTGGTCCGTCCGGATCGAGGGGATGGTGGACCATCCCGGCAGCTACGGGGTCGAGGATCTGGTCCCCGATTCCGCGCTGGAGGAACGCATCTATCGTCTGCGCTGTGTCGAGGCATGGTCGATGGTGATTCCATGGCTGGGCGTACCGCTGGCCGCAATCCTGAAGAAGGCGGGTCCGCAATCCGGCGCGAAATACGTCGCCTTCCAGACCCTGCTGGACCCCAAGCAGATGCCGGGGCAGGCCTACGGCGGCGGCATCGACTGGCCCTATCGCGAAGGACTGCGCCTGGACGAGGCGATGAATCCCCTGACGATCCTGGCGACGGGGCTTTACGGGCGGGTCCTGCCCAACCAGAACGGGGCGCCGATCCGGCTGGTCGTGCCGTGGAAATACGGCTTCAAGTCGATCAAGTCGATCGTCGCCATCTCGCTGACCGACAAGCAGCCCCGGACCACTTGGCAGATGCTGCAACCCAGCGAGTACGGATTCTATGCCAATGTAAACCCGCAGGTCGACCATCCCCGCTGGAGCCAGGCAACTGAAAGGCGGATCGGCAGCGGCCTGTTTGGCGGTCGGCAGGAAACCCTGATGTTCAACGGCTATGGGGACGATGTCGCCAGCCTCTATGCCGGAATGAACCTGGCCAAAGCTTACTGATGGCGCAGGTTCTGAATCGCTGGTTTCGCCGCCTGCCTGTCTGGGCCGTCTGGCTTCTGGGGGCGATCCCCCTGGTCCTCTTGGTCTGGGACACATTTCATGGCAATCTGGGGGTCGAGCCGGTCCGCGACATCGAACATCGCCTGGGGCGGACCGCGCTTTACTTTCTGATCGGGACGCTGGCGGTCACGCCCCTGTTGCGGCTGACGCGGATAAATCTGGTTCCGTTTCGACAGGCGCTTGGCCTGATCTGCTTCAGCTACGCTGTCCTGCATCTGTCGGCCTGGATCGCCTTCGACATGGCCTTTCTCTGGGCGCAGATGCTGAAGGACGTGGTCAAGCGTCCCTACCTGATCTTCGGGATGCTGGCGTTCCTTATGCTGACGGCGCTGGCGGTGACGTCGAACCGCTGGTCGATCCGCCGCATGGGCGCGGGGTGGAGACGGCTGCATCGCCTGATCTATCCCGCCGCGGTTCTTGTCTCCGTGCACTGGCTTTGGGCGCTGAAGCTGTGGGAATCGAAGCCGTTGACGATGCTGGGTTTGATTCTGGTGCTTCTGGCCCTGCGTTTGCTGAGGTTTTTGCCCAGGGCGGGCCGGAACGCGGCGCCGCGCGCGGGTGCGTGATCAGATAGCGCAACCTTCCTCCGCCGCATCACCGATCCGATGGAGGATACATTACCGTTTATAATCAACAAGTTGCAATTTAATATCTATTTCCGTCACTTTTGCCCTTGCGGGTATTTGGGTTGGTCCGTAAATACCCGCTCACCGAGACGGCGACGCTGGCTCGGGACGGGATTGAGCGGTGCGGAAGTGTTGCTTGATCTGGGACAATTCGGGAATGAGATGGCTTGACGGCGCCACGAAGGAAATGGCGCGGTTCGGGTTGTTTTTTATCCCCTGCTTTTTGACATTGCGAGATATCTGAAGAGATA